>JBAUGL010000110.1:0-20891 GCA_049679665.1 Pyrinomonadaceae bacterium
ACCGCGGTGCGGGTATCCGAGGAGTGCGTCCAGATCCACGGTGGATATGGCTATACGAAAGATTATCCAGCAGAAAAATACTGGCGGGATTCAAAGCTTTGCACAATAGGCGAAGGCACGTCCGAGATCCAACGCGTCGTAATTGCGAAGCAGCTTCTGAGAGACTGATCGGTCAGACTGCAAACTATTTGAACCGAAAATTTTCGCTGACGTATTTACAATATGAAACACTGTTGGTGTTTTTGTTGTTTCATGTTGCATCTTTGCAACGTGTCGGTTATAATTACTTTCTAAATTTCGAACAGAGGAGTGTAAATAATGAGTACAAGTGCAGCACCGTCATCAAATAATTACAGCGCGGCATTGATCGCCGAAATGGAGCAAGAAGCCGCGACGACGCGAAAATGTCTCGAACGCGTTCCGACCGACAAATTTGCATGGAAACCGCATGAAAAATCGATGGCCTTCGGTCAACTTGCGGTCCACGTGGCCGAAATGTTCGGCTGGACGCCTCCGACGCTTCAGCAATCTGAACTCGACTTCGCAAAGATAGACTACAAGCCCTTTGAACCGGCGACAACAGACGATCTTTTAGAGTATTTCGATAAGAACGTGGCTGAAGCGCTCGATGTATTGCGAAATACATCGGATGAAACCTATCTCGAAAATTGGACAATGCGCAATGGTGAAACGGTATACTTTACACTTCCCAAAATCGCCACCATGCGCTCGTTCGTAATGAATCACATCGTGCATCATCGGGGTCAACTCTCAGTGTATCTTCGCTTGAACGACATACCGGTTCCGTCGATATACGGCCCGTCAGCGGACGAGGGACAAATGTAACTGCGTCCGAAACCAATTCAATCGTGCGGCGGGTCATTTTGGCCCGCCATTTTTGATTTACTGTGGAAAGATGCGAGAATATCGCTTCGATCCCAAGTTGATGCGAGAGTCTGAAGATATCACAAAACTGTTGACGGGTGACCCTCGAACAGTCGCACGAGCAATAACGAGCGTAGAGAACGGTGCGGATGGTGCGGCAGTGTTGATGAAGGCCGTTTACCCAAACACCGGAAAGTCTCTGATCATAGGAATTACGGGATCGCCGGGTGCCGGTAAATCAACACTTGTCGATAAACTAGCACTGCATTACAAAGATTCTGGCAACAAGATCGGCATAATATGCGTTGACCCATCGAGCCCTTTTTCGGGTGGAGCGATCCTTGGCGACCGTATTCGAATGGCTGCGCTGGGCCTCGATAAGAATGTCTTTATTCGTTCGATGGCTACGCGCGGAAACCTCGGAGGGTTGTCACGGGCGACTGCCGACGCCGTTGCGATACTCGACGCCGCGGGATTCGACAAGATCATAGTCGAAACGGTCGGCGTCGGTCAGGATGAGGTCGAGATCGTAAAAACAGCGGATGTTTCCGTCGTGGTACTGGTACCCGGAATGGGTGATGATATTCAGGCGATAAAGGCCGGGATAATGGAGATCGGGGATGTTTTCGTCATCAACAAAGCTGATCGTGAAGGGGTACTTCGAACGCAGAAAGAACTCGAGGCTCTGCTCGGACTCGCGCATCGGCCAGATATGTGGAATCCGCCCATAGTCAAGACTATTGCTACCGAGCACAAAGGAATCGAAGATCTGGCGTCTGCAATTCAGAGTTATCGGGAGTTTTACAAAGCTGGTGGGGACGCGAATCTAACCCGCAAGCGATCGATCGCACGCTGGAGACTGCTGGAATTGCTGCAGGAACGATTGCTGAATGACCTTTTAGAATTAGACGGAACAGATGAAACGCTGGATAGATTGTCGTCGGAAATTGCCGCGAAAACGAAAGATCCGTATTCTGCTGTGAACGAGATATTAGCGAGTCGTGGTTCGTGAATTCCCCGTTGTGAGGCGTAGTAGGCTGCATGAAAATAAATCATCTAGGTATAGCAACTAAAGACATCGATGAATCCCTAAAGTTTTGGGGCGACGCACTTGGTTTGGAAAACGTTCATACGGAAGTCGTTGAAGATCAGAAGGTTAGGGTGGCGATGCTTCCGATCGGCGAGACCCGCATTGAGTTGCTTGAAGCAACATCCGACGATTCGCCAATTTCGAAGTTTGTTGAGAAACGAGGAGGCGGGATCCACCACGTTGCGGTTGAGGTAGAAGATATTGTTGAATCTTTGACCCAACTGAAAGCAAAGGGTGTGCGTCTAATAGACGAAAACCCGAGGATCGGTGCAGAAGGTTGTCTCGTTGCCTTCGTCCATCCGGAGGCGGCGGGCGGTGTTTTGTTGGAACTGGTTCAGGTGGCTGACGGAACGCGCTCGGCCTAGCGGTTTTGTATTTATTTTGATATTATCCCCGTTTGGCATTTTCGCGGAAGTTCGGGGCCGAAAAAAAGATCTATAAAAGAGAGAGGATTTCATCTTGAGTAATTTAAAAAAAGGTTTGGTATTGGTCATCGTCGTTTTAGCGATTGGTGGCGGTCTTGTCTTTTGGAAGAACAAGGTCGGCGGCCATGGATCGCACTCGTTTAACAGCATAAGTAAGGAAGAGATAGAAATGCTTCTGGCGGACGTGGCCAAAACCAATCCGATGGCCTTGAAACGGCTCGCCGAAGACCCAAAAATGAAAACGGAACAGCTTGAGAACCTCAAGCAGTTATTGGCATTTGCCAGCCAGGCTCAAGCCGAGGGACTCGCTGACGAACCGGACAATAAACGTGAACTCGAGAATATTCGAGCGGAAATCGTTTCGGTCAACTATGATCGGGAGATCAATAAGGACAAAGGACCAATGCCGCCGTTCGGTTTTATTGCAGAGGACCGCATTAAGGCATTCTGGGGTGATGGAGAACAGCCCGTAGAGACGGGATGGCTTGAAAAGATCGGCCTTGGCAAAGCTGCGGAAGTTCAGTCGCGCGAGGCTGAATTCGAAAAATTCATCGAGACGAAGGTTAAACTAATGAAAGCCGGCAATCCGCAGATGGCCGACCGTGAGATCACCGAGGAAGAAAAGAAGCAGGCCAAAGAATTTTTTGCAAAAGTTCGGATATATGAGGACGAGTACGACGAAAAGGTCAGTGCCGGTGCGCTATCGAAGGAATTTCAAGACAAAGTGAATCTTCAATTGAAGCTGCAGCAGGCACAATTCTTAGCCAGGCTTTATTCGGAGAAGGCCGCGGAGAAGGCGAAGGTTACGGACGAGGAGATCGCGACATATATTGCCGAGCATCCAGAACTAGATCCAAAGGACAAAAAAGCGAAAGCTGATGAGATTTTGAATCGGGCAAAAGGCGGTGAGGATTTTGCGGCCCTTGCCAACGAGTTTTCGCAGGACCCGGGCAATAAGGGCACAAAAGGCGAATCGCAAGGTGGACTTTATAAGGACGTTCCAAAGGGCCGAATGGTGCCCGCTTTCGAAACTGCCGCATTGGCGCTAGAGCCGGGACAAGTAGCTCCTGAACTCGTCGAAACGGACTTCGGATTTCACATCATCAAGCTCGAAAAAAAGGGCGAAGCAAAGAATGCAAATGGTGAGCCGAGCGAAGTTTATGACGTTCGTCACGTATTGATCACAACCGGTTATAAGGACCCTAATGACCCTGCGGCCCGGGAAGTTCCGGTGAAGGAATATGTTCGCCAGAAGCTTCAGGAAGAAAAAGAGAAAAAAGTGATCGAAGAGATCGTGGCCCAAAACAACGTCCAGGTTCCCGAAGATTTTACGGTTCCTGAAGTCACAGAAGAACAAATGCAGGAAATGATGAAGAAACAGATGCCGATGCCTCAGGGTGATGCTGAAGGCGCCGAAGCGCCTGCCCCGCCACCACCCGCGGCACCTGCAGACGAAGAGAAGAAATAAGATAGGCGGTTAACGCAAATGGGCAACGAAAGATCTGTTTCGTTGTCCATTTCCTTTTGATTAAATGGCATGAACTTTGATGATTACCGTGTTGAGGTAGTTCCTGATACGGAATTCAGGTTGGACGGCGGGGCGATGTTTGGAGTCGTCCCGCGCGTACTTTGGGAACGGGTATGCAAGCCTGACGAATTGAATCGCGTCGGGCTGAATATGAATTGCGTATTCATTGAAACGCCGACCGAGAAAATACTGATCGATACCGGTATTGGCGAGAAGTGGAGCGATAAAGAAGTACTTCAACTGGGAATTAATCGCGAGAAACCGTTTGCCGATAGGCTATTCGAGAATACGGGCTGCCGTGCCGGTGAGATCACGATCATCGTAAATACCCACCTTCATTTTGATCATGCGGGCGGGAACACAATACTTAAGGCCGGCGAGGCGATTCCCCAATTTCCAAATGCCCGTTATTTTGTATCAAAAAGTGAGTTGGAACACGCGGAAAATCCGCACGAACGCGATCGGGCAAGTTATCTCCCAGAAAACTGGCGGCCAATCGCCGACAGTGGGCAATTGGAAGTAATGCCGGATGATTATGAGGTCGTGGAAGGACTTTGGATGGAGACGATCCGCGGCCATTCAAAAACGATGGAGACTTGGAAGTTGGACCGCGGCGGCGCGACGCTTTACGGCTTCGCCGATCTTATCCCGACACGACATCATTTGCGGCTGGCGTGGATCATGGGCTACGACCTTTATCCTGCAGAAACACTCGAGTTCAAAAAGATGATCTTGCCGCAAGCCGCTACGGAGAATTGGATCTGTCTCCTTTATCACGATGTTGAGATGCCGCTTTGCAGAGTTGAAGATCTCGACGGTAAATTTGGGTGCACGAATGCTTTCTCTTAAATTTTTATGGAACAGATAAACATCGGAATTATCGGCGGGTCTGGCCTTTATCAGATGCCCGAGCTGCAGAATGTAAGAGAGCAAATGGTCGAAACGCCGTTCGGCGATCCGTCGGATGCTTTCATCATCGGCGAGTTGGAAGGCGTGACGGTGGCGTTTTTGCCGCGTCATGCACGCGGGCATAAGTTTTTACCGACGGAAGTTCCCTATCGTGCCAATATTTACGCTATGAAATTGCTCGGGATCGAGTATATTCTTTCGATTTCGGCGGTCGGTTCGCTACAGGAACGGTACGCCCCAACGGATATGGTCATCCCCGACCAGTTTTTCGATCGGACGCGTGCTCGCACAAAAGAATCGACGTTCTTTGGCGAAGGTATTGTCGGTCACGTCACGTTCGCTCATCCGGTTTGCAGCGAGCTGGGCGACATCCTCGAAGCGTCCTGCAACTCGGTCGGCGTAACTACACATCGGGGCGGCACATACTTATGCATGGAAGGACCGGCGTTTTCGACAAAAGCTGAATCAAATGTGTATCGTCAGTGGGGGATGGATATTATTGGGATGACCAATCTGCAAGAGGCAAAACTAGCCCGCGAGGCCGAGATCGCCTATGCGACTCTTGCGCTGGTCACCGATTACGATTGCTGGTATGAAGGCCATGATGACGTGACAGTCGATATGGTAATAGGTTACTTGAACAAGAACGTGCGCAATGCGCAGCTCATTTTGAAGGACGCCGTGCAACGCGTTGCGGCGAAGAAAACGCCGAATCAATATCGCGACGCTATCAAAAATGCGATCTTTACCGCTCCCGATCGTTGGCCGGCGAAAACAGTGAAGAATCTTGAGGCGATCATCGGAAAGTATTCCAAATAAACGTTCAATGGAACCCTGAGTAAACCTCAGCCCGGATTCCGACATCTTTATTAGGTATGAAGAAATTTTATTTATCCGTTTTCGGGGCCATTCTATTTCTTGGTATTCCCGCATTTGCTCAGCGAAGTATAGTTCCAGCAGTTGACCGTGATCCGTTGCTTGAGCAAGATGCCAAACACAATCTTGACGTCGCCAGGCAGGCGTTTCGCCTGAAGAAAGCCTACAAGGGTGTGTTAATGCGGTTCGAAGAAACCTACGCCGCGCATCCGGAATTCTCCAAAATGGATGAATTCCTGTACCTTGCGGGTATGAGCAGCTATTACCTATCGGCAAACAAAGGCAAACAGAAGGTGAATCTCAAACTCGAAAAGGAAAGGGTCAAATACCAACCGGAGAAGCTTCGCGAAGACGCGGTCGCTTTACTCTCGATACTGATCGAAAAACATCCGGATAGTCCATACCGCGACGACGCCGAAAAGGCGTTAGTCGCTTTAAAAGAAAACAGTTAACCGCCGGATGAACCTTAATCAGGTCACTCTATACTCGCCGAAAACAGTTGAAACCGTCGAGTTTTATCAGAAACTTGGGTTGAAACTCATCGTAAACTCGCTTCCGCGGTACGCTCGCTTGGAGTGTCCGGACGGCGTTGCCACGCTGTCGGTCAATATCGATGAGTCTGCCTACGTCAGCAACAATATCGTGCTCTTTTTCGAGTGCAGTGATCTCGACAAAGAAGTCGAAAGGCTGAAATCACTTGGGCTTGATTTTGACGAAGACCCGTCCGATCGCGATTGGCTATGGCGACAGGCCTACCTAAAAGACCCGAACGGCAACAAGATCTGCCTATTTTACGCCGGCGAGAATCGCAAATATCCGCCCTGGCGTGTAAAATAGCACTTTGCATTCCTACCCTCGCACTTTGGTGGGGAATACTTTGCAACAGCCCCAGTGACGCGCCGGCTGTTGAAACTTTATCGGAGAATTGTGTAATTAATGTCATTAACAGTTGTTGGTTCGGTCGCGTTCGATGCCTTGGAAACACCGTTTGGCAAGCGCGATAAAATTTTGGGTGGCGCGGCGACGCATTTTGGGCTTTCGGCAAGTTTTTTCACATCTGTGAACGCCGTTGGTGTTGTTGGCGGAGATTTTGGTGACGAAGAATGGGCTGTTTTCAAGCGTCATTCGATAAATACTGACGACATCGAGATCGTGCCGGATGGCAAGACGTTTTTCTGGAGCGGTCGATACGATTACGATATGAACACGGCCCATACGATCGACACGCAGCTAAACGTTTTTGAGACCTTCGATCCGAAGCTTTCCGAGAATTCAAAAAATGCCGAGCTACTTTTTCTCGCGAACATCCTTCCGATGTTGCAAAAACAGGTTCGCGAACAATGTCCGGACGCCAAATTCGTCGCGATGGATACAATGAATTTCTGGATATCGTCGATGAAAGACGCCGTTATCGACACCGTCAAGGTTGTTGATTGCGTGATCATCAATGATGCCGAGGCGCGTCAGCTCGTCGACGAACCGAATATCCACAAGGCCGCAAAAAAAATAATGGATCTCGGGCTGAAAGCTCTTGTAATTAAGCGAGGCGAATACGGTGCTACGCTTTTTACAAAAGACACATTTTTCTCGACACCGGCGTATCCGCTCGAGAGCGTTTTCGACCCGACAGGGGCAGGCGATACATTTGCCGGTGGATTCATGGGATATCTCGCGGCACAAGCCAATATCGACGACGCTGCTCTGCGCCGAGCAATGATCTACGGTTCCGTTATGGCGTCGTTCAACGTAGAGAAGTTCGGTACTGAACGCGTTGACGAGCTTGAACACAGCGAGATCAACCAGCGTTTCCGCGATTTCAAACTGATGACGCATTTTGATGATATTCCTTTTAATAAGACGTCTACGGCCGCGTAGTCTCAAATAACTATGCTCAAAAACAAAGTCGGAATGATCTTCGGGGTGGCAAATAAGCGTTCGATCGCGTGGGCCTGCGCCGAGGCTTTCACGTTGCACGGAGCGAAGTTGGCGTTTTCGTATCAGGGTGACCGCTTGAGGGAGAATGTCGAAAAGCTTACAGCGGATATGGCGGATTCGCTTGTCGTGCCGTGCGACGTAACGAACCAGGCCGAGGTAGACGCGGCGTTTGCCGCCGTGGGCAAGCGATTCGGGAAGCTCGATTTTCTGATACATTCGATCGCCTTCGCACCGAAAGAGGCCCTCGAAGGTGAATTTTTGACGACGACTCGCGAGGCATTCTTAACGGCGATGGAGATAAGTACATTTTCGTTGACGCAGCTTTCGATGGCAGCGGCGCCGTTGATGACCGATGGCGGCAGCATTGTAACCATGAGCTATTATGGGGCAGAAAAGGTCGTATCGAATTACAACGTAATGGGTGTGGCGAAAGCGGCTTTGGAAGCCTCGACCCGATATCTGGCCGCTGATCTTGGGAAGAATAACATCCGCGTTAACGCGATCAGCGCTGGACCGATAAACACCCTCTCAGCACGTGGCGTGAAAAATATGGGATCGCTTCTCGGCTATGTTGGTGAGCGGTCGCCACTAAAACGAAACGTTCAGGCCAGCGAAGTCGGCAACACCGCACTATTCCTCGTCAGCGATCTTTCGTCGGGAATAACCGGCGAGACGATATATGTCGATTGCGGATACAACATAATGGGACTCTGAATCCAAGATCTAAAGTCAATCATCCAACCACTTCATGGCTGAAACAAACGCAAACAAACCCAAAAAAAAACAAGACAAGGCAAAACCTCCTGAGCCGGCTACGGTCGCGGAAGCGAAAAAGCGCGAGGACGAACCCGGTTACTGGCAGTTGACCGATGATGAAGTTCTCCTACGATCGCCGGAACCTGAGGATGAGTATAAGACGTCTGATTCGTGGCGAGTGTTTCGAATTATGGGTGAATTCGTCGGAGGATTTGATGATCTCGCGACAATTACGCGCGGCGTTTCGGTTTTCGGATCGGCACGGACCCCGGAATCTGACGAGATGTATAAGGCCGCACGTGAGACTTCACGACTTCTGGCCGAAGCTGGATTTGAGATAATTACGGGCGGTGGGCCGGGAATAATGGAGGGCGCCAATCGCGGAGCGTTCGAAGCCGGAAAGGTCTCGGTTGGCTGCAACATCGAACTGCCGTTTGAGCAATACGCGAACCCATATCTTACTAAATCGCTGTCGTTCAAATACTTCTTCGTCCGAAAAACGATGTTCATAAAATACAGCAACGCCTATATTATTTTCCCGGGCGGATTCGGTACCATGGACGAGCTTTTTGAGGCTTTGACCTTGATCCAGACGCGCAAGATCAGAAACTTCCCGGTCGTGCTCTTTGGATCTCAATACTGGCGCGGCCTTTTAGCCTGGCTTACCTCTACAATGCTCAATGAACGTAACATCAGCCCCGAGGACCTTGGGTTGATCCATCTAACGGACTCTCCGTCCGACGCGGTAGATTTCATTGTCCGGACATGCAACAGCAGCGAAAATCTCGCGAGTGCGTCCTAGCCTACATAATCCGTTACCCACTTAAGATAATCCGCGGAGCACGTCTCCGCCTTTATGGCAACGATCTCCGGTACGTCGTAGGGATGATTAGCCTTCAAAAACCCTTCGATTTCTGTGAACTTTTCTGGCAAGGATTTAATAAGCAGCAAAATCTCGGATTCCGAACGGATAACGCCCTCCCAGAAATATGTGGACATTGTCGGCGGTAGTGTTTGAACACACGCGGCAAGTTTCTCGGCAACGATAAGCGTGGCTAAGCGGTTTGCATCAAATGACGTTGGAACCGTCGTCATTACAATGATCATTGAATTAGGCAGAACTAATGGTGCTCCCGATTGGATTCGAACCAATGGCCTTTCACTTAGGAGGCGAACGCTCTATCCTACTGAGCTACGGGAGCAGTCGTTTGGCCTCAGATCAGGTGTCGTACCTGATAAGCGACTGCACGTTATATCCGCTGAACTTTTCACGGCCTTTCAGAAAATCCAACTCGACGACGAACAGCAGCCCGGCAACGACACCGCCAAGACTTTCGACAAGTTCCACTACCGCTTTTGCCGTACCACCAGTTGCAAGCAGATCGTCAACGATCAGGACGCGATGGCCCTCGCCGATGGCGTCTTTATGAATTTCAAGCGAGTCCTGACCGTACTCGAGTTCATATGAAACCGACGCCTTCTCCGCGGGCAGCTTCTTTGGCTTACGCACGGGCACGAAGCCCGCCCTCAGCTGATATGCCAACGGAGCAGCGAAAATAAAGCCTCGAGATTCGGCCCCGATGACGGTTTCGATCTTCGTATCGCCGACACGACCTCTAAGTTCATCGATGCATAGCCGCAATCCTTCCGGATCCTTCAGCAAAGTCGTGATATCGTAAAAATTGATGCCCGGTTTCGGAAAATCGGGCACTTCCCTAATAAGCGCTTTTAATTTGTCCATTCAGAATAACCCTACCGTTCGATACGGAACGCCGGATACAGCCCCGTCGGCTCCAATACGGTCTCTTCAAGATGCTCTACGTCCGAGTACATCGGCCCGGCGTTCAGGTCATGCTTAAATGCTTCAACAGCTCTTTCGCTGCCCTCTGCCAATGTTTCGACACGTCCATCTTCGAGATTCGTAACGTATCCTCGAATTTGATGACGGGCGGCTGAACGCTGAACAAAAAACCGAAATCCGACGCCCTGTACGCGGCCGCTTACAATAAATTTTCTGGCGACGAGCATTTATCGGCGACCTATCCCAAAGCGTCCAGGCATTCCATCAATGGCCGCTGCCTACAAGTGTAGATCGGCGCCCCACGAAGGCTAAACTTGCTGGCGGGAGTATGTCGAAGTTCTTCCGCAAGTTCGAGGAAATCCTTTGGCTCATCGGTTTCGAAGGAAATAATATATTCCTGTTCGCTGAAACCGAAGGCGTGGGTCATATGTATTTTAATGTTTTGAAAGCGTTTGCCGACCATAAAATTTTCTTCGATCAACGCATCGCGCTCATCGACGCTTTTGTCGTACCAATCTTTATGTTTCGAGCATGGATACAGAAAATGATATTTTTTCACTCCGGCGTTTACGTGATGGCGGTCCTCTGAACTATTGGAGACAAACATCATCCGCTTCGTGACCGACAGATAGTTATCGGCAGTCTCAAGGTAGCTTCCGAGATTAGTCCGGTAGAGCTTTGCCGTCATGTCCTGGATCATATCCAACGATGTACCAATACGCCAAAGCATCAAATCGGCCTTTGAATCGAATCCGATCAGGGAATAACTGAAAAGCAAAAATTCTTCCTTGAATTGGACAAATACGCTCTGAAACTCACTTTTAAAGATCCTCTTCGTTTCGGCGTTTAGTTTTCGCCACTCCGGGTTAACTCGGAAAAATATAAAATTAACGAACTGCTTATCAACTGCGGGCTGACTTTGCGGTTCTTTCGACTCGTGAACCAAGCGAAGCCCGCCGGCTTCGTTCGCATCCTTTTGTGAGTTTCGTAAATCCATGGGTTTCTCAGATCAAGTAAAGAAATCTTGAACCGTCGCACGCTTTGGCAGCGGGAGTGCGACAGTACCACAGATTTATTCTGCCAACTTTCAAGGCCATTGTCCAAAGACTCAGTAGGGTTTGATCAAGATCAACGGCAAATGCCGGCAGCGGGTTACGAAAGTTTACAAGTGATCTCTTAAGTGCAACAATTTATACTGATGCGAGCTCGCGTGCCTATATTTGTTTTACTGGTTTTAGCAACGCTGACGGCTGCATACGGACAGCAGCGCCCGCTGATAACCGACGATATCGACATCGTGCCTGCAGGTTCGGTCGAGATCGGGCTCGGCGTCGATTTCATACAAAACGCGAAGTTTTCACTTTCTGGGTTAAAGGGCGATCTGACTCGTGTCGGTGACATACGTATTCGGCAGGGTTTCGCGTCAAATGTGGAGCTACAGGTCGAAGGTGTCATACAGAACTATCTCGCAATAAATTCTCAGGCAGGTCCTGCTCCGATCCCACTAAGTGTAAATGGAAATTCAACCCATGATTTCGACGATATATTGATTTCCGCAAAGATCAAATTGCTGAACGAATCCAACCGTCTGCCCGCCGTCGGACTAAAATTTGGCTATCAATTACCCAACACGGATCAGGCCAAAGGCATAGGGACCAATCAAGTGAACATATTCAGCAAGCTGATCGTTCAAAAGCGATTTGGCATTCGGCCGGGTGAATCGCCCAAGTTGAATATCTTCGGAAATCTCGGCCTCGGGATAATGACCGCCCCGCTGGCGGATTTCACCCAGAACGACGTACTGCTCTATGGCATCGCCGGAATATATCGGCTGAATAATCGTATAAATTTGGTAAGCGAGGTAAACGGCCGTCTGAGCACCCGCCGCGGAGACGCACCGCTTGGGACGGAAAGCGTCGGACAATTTCGGATCGGGACACAGATCAAAGCCTCGGGGTTAAGGTTTGATACGGCTGCTATTTTCGGGCTTACCCAGAACAGTCCCCGGACGGGAGTCACGTTCGGTGTCACATACCAATCACCAAAGATCTTCACGCCGGCTCAATAGACTATTTATCGGTGAATGCCCTTTTCCGATAGCGGGCGCCGTCCGTATGGCCTTAGTCACAAATGCCTTGGAAATGGTGATGGCTTCTTGAAGTGTTTTCCCGTGTGCGAGATTGGCCGTGATTGCTGCCGCAAGTGTGCATCCGGTCCCGTGCGTCGCGTCGGTTTCGATGTATTCATCCTCGAACCTATAAATAGTGTCATCGGCAAAAAGGAAATCGGTTGCAAGCCGAAGGTTCTCCGCTCTGTGCGATACCTTGAGAGGAAGGTGGCCCCCTTTGATAAGGACATTTTTCGCACCCTGAGACTGCATTACCTTCGCGGCCTTTTCTACATCCGCTTCCGACGCGATCGTCATTCGCGCAATTCGCTCAGCCTCTGGTATGTTTGGGGTTATCACCGCCGCCAGCGGGAAGAGTTTCGCGATCAGAACTCGCAACGCCTCGTCGTCGATCAGATCGAATCCGGATGTAGAGCGGACAACCGGATCGACCACGAAGTTTGGCAGTGAAATACCCTCGATAAGCCGCGCGGTCTCCTCTATCACCTCACGAGTCGGAAGCATCCCCGTCTTCGTGGCGTCAATCGCAAAGTCCCGCAATATCGGTTCAACCTGGTTCCGAACTGTGTCTGCCGTTTGATGTACGGCACCAAATACGCCGGTCGTGTTTTGAAATGTAATTGAGGCGATCGCCGCTGCTGAATAACATCCAAAAGCTGAGAACGTCTTAATGTCAGCTATAATACCCGCTCCGCCCGAAGGGTCGAGCCCTGCGATCGTCAGGCAAACCTTGATTTTGTGGTTTCGGTCCATTCGTAGCTTCTTTCGTTCTTACGACCGCAGTTTACTAAGGTTTTCCGGATCGTTAAGAAACCTGATCGCGGCGAATCCGCTAGCGCCGCATTCCAGTACGTTCCGATAGTTGGTTTCATCAATACCGCCGAGAGCCAGCACCGGGAACGGATCCAGCTGTTTGCAAACTTCTGTGAGAGCGTGCAGCCCCGCTGGCTCGCCTTTTCCGGGAGAATTGAACACGGGACCGAAAACGGCAAAATCCGCAACATTACGGGCGGCCTTTGCCGCTTCCAATGAATGTGTCGAAATTCCGATCAGAAATCCCTTAGGAAATGAACTCCGAATGGCCGTGGGCATGATTGAACTGCCGGTAAGGTGTACGCCATCCGCTCCTGCGCCGAGTGATATGTCAGCACGATCATTTACCATCAATCGCGTGTCGGAACCGGATGTATGGCTTACAGCGTTGACAACGAACTCAAATAACAGACAGGCGGGCAACTGCTTCTCGCGAATTTGGACCAGTGGGATCCTGTTACTTACCGCAGCCCGGATGACGGCGAGCGTATTGCCCGATTTCTTAGAAAAATTATCGGCGGTAAGAGTTCCGTCTGTAATAAGATAGATCAACGGGAATCGTGCACTGTCTAACCTCACTTTGAACGTCCTTTCAACATCATCACGCTTTGATTAAAATGTGCGGCCTCCCAAAAAGCGATGATCACGTTCAGAATGCCGAGTCCGGTTACCGCACCGCGGAACCAGGTGGAACCCACTGCCTCCCTTAGGATCGGTAAACCTGCTCTTTCAGAAATAAACGCCAATAAATAGTTCTCACCCCAGTCACCGATTGACCCGAAACTGATCCATGGCAATAGGGTGAGGTACAGCCCAAGCAGGAGACACAAAATAATGAAAAATACGACCGTAAGACGCTCCACCATAAATTAAGATTATAACTCCCGACGCCTTTCGCGAACAACCTCAAGGGAAATTCACGATCATTGATTTTTCGTCGCCGTTTTCTTAGTCTCAAGGTTATGCAAGCATTAATTCTAGCGGGCGGAAAAGGAACGCGTCTTCGCCCGCTTACGGTATACACACCCAAACCGGTAGTTCCGGTCGTCAATCGTCCGTTTTTGTTGTACCAGATTGAGGTTCTCCGGAACGCCGGCATAACGGACATCACTCTTTCCTTAAGTTATCAGCCCGACAAGATCGAAAGCGTATTAGGCGACGGCTCTGAGCACGGCGTCAATTTGAGATACGTCACAGAACCGAGCCCCCTCGGAACCGGCGGTGCGTATAAATTCGCAGCGGACGCGATTCGTACAACGACAGTGGTGCTGAACGGCGATATCCTGACAGACGTGAATATCAGCCGAATGCTCGAATGCCATGCTGAACGGTCCGCTGAAGCCACGATCGCGTTAACACCGGTCAAAGATCCCGCCGCTTACGGCCTGGTGATCACCGATGCGGAAGGCCGTGTAGTTCAATTTCTGGAAAAGCCAAAACCTGAGGATATTAAGAAGATCGAGGTAAACACTATTAACGCAGGCATATATGTGCTTGAGCCATCCATCCTGGACGTTATTCCAAAAAACGAGAATCGGTCTTTCGAATATCACGTGTTTCCCGAGTTGCTGGCGGCCAGGAAAGCGTTTTTCGCTTATGCATTGGAAAATGTTTACTGGCGCGATATCGGGTCGCCTGCAAGCTATCTGGCAGCCCACATGGATTTCCTGCACGGAAAGGTTGGCGGCTTCCAGATCGAGCGACACGACGCCGACATTGCTACGGCAGCGTCGATCGATAAACGGTCTATTATTGGCAACGGTTGTATTATCAAGCCGAATGCCCGGATAGTAAATTCCGTTCTGGGGCGAGGCGTCCACGTGGAGGAAAAGGCGGTCATCGAAAACTCAGTGATCTGGGGACATACACGGATCTCGGCTTCAGCAGAGATCACGGACTCGGTCATGGCCAGAAGCTGTCACATCGGCCGGAACGCGACGGTCAGCGGAGCCGTGCTCGGCGACAAGGCCTTGCTTCCGGATTATTCAAAGGTATAAAAACAACTGTGCCGGAATTGCCTGAAGTTGAACATGTAGCGAGATCGCTAAATCGGCTGGTCAATGGCCGAAAGATCGTTTCTTCAAGTCTCAACCGCGAGAGGCTCGTGCCCGATATGACCCCAGACGAATTCAGCACGAGCATAGCCAAAGTGGTGATCGACCGCGTTCACAGACGCGGAAAACACATCCTATTTGAATTAAACGGCGGGCTCACGCTCATAACTCATTTGCGCATGAGCGGACGATTTATGATCCTTCAAGCAGAAACGGAGGACCCAAAATTCGCACATGCGGTGTTCCACCTCGACGATGGTACAAGGCTGGTATTTCAAGACCAAAGACACTTCGGGATGATGAAGATTGTTGATACGGCCGGCCTGCACGAAACCAAGGAGCTCGCTAAACTCGCCCCCGAACCACTATCGAATGACTTTTCGAGCGATTATCTCAGGGCCGTACTCAAATCTTCTAATCGATCGCTGAAGGAAATACTGATAGATCAGACAAAGGTCTGCGGTCTCGGGAACATCTACGCCGCCGAAGTGATGTTCCTAGCCGGGGCACACCCCAAGTTGCGCGCTAGACGCCTGTCGAAGGCGAAAGCTCATGCCCTTTTCGAGGCTATCGGGGGAATACTTAGCTCGGCAATTGCTCATAGTGCAAGAATGCCGGTAGACCCCGAGAATATCGAACAGACATATTTCAACGGCAGCAGCGGGGACCGATGGCTCGTATACGGACGCGAGAATCTTCCGTGTCGAACCTGCGATACGTTAATTGTCAGAAGTAAGCAAGCTGGCCGATCGAGCTACTATTGCCCGCGTTGCCAAAGGCGGTAAGACGCTTGGAACTCTGTTATACCGAACGGCCAGGTATGGCTGCACGGAACTCGTCCAACACGTCGAATACCTGCAAAGCGTATTTGACGTTCCCAAATGGCGCTGAGACCTGAACACCAGCGATGACATCTCGTACTTCGAGGAGCGATTCTCTTGCGATAACGATACCTTCTTCTCGAGCAACTTCTTTTCCACTATCCGATGCAGCACGCATCCGTTCAAGTATCTCGGGAGTGACGTTAACTCCCGGAACCTCGTTATGAAGAAATTCGGCGTTTCTAAAGCTGACCAGGGGCCAAATACCAGCGATGATCGGTATCCGAACGTGTGAGATCCGGTCCAGGAATGAACGTAGCTGCGCCGTGTCAAACACCGGTTGTGTAATAGCATATTCGGCACCTGCTTCAACCTTCCATTCGAAACGACGGATCTCTTCTTCGAGATTGACGGCGCCGGGGTTAACGCCAACGCCGATCGAAAATGCAGTGGGGCGGCCGATCGGATTATTGCCCAGATCGAGACCGTGGTTAAGCTTATTGACCATATTGGTCAGGCCGATCGCATCGATATCGAAAACGGCCGTCGCGTCAGGATAAGGGCCCATTTTCGGCGGATCACCCGTGATGATGAGAAGATTGTGGAGGCCCAGAGCCGCAGCTCCCAGCAAATCGGACATCATCCCGAGTAGGTTTCGATCGCGGCAGCAGTAGTGAAGTACTGCCTCGATCCCGATCTCACGCTCGACCAACACCGCCGTCGCCTGAGCCGACATCCGCGTTTGGGCACGCGGACCGTCAGGGATATTCACCGCGTCGACGCCGGCATCTTTTAAAAGCCCGATGGATTCGAGCGTTTTGGCTGCGTCGCAACCTTTCGGCGGTAGAACCTCGACGGATGTAACGAACTCGCCGCGTGCAACCTTTCGCGACCAATTGGATCGTTCGTCGGCGGGTATAACAGTTACATCTTCTGGCGTCAAATCGACGACGGCTTCCATCGCGTCTCTCTTCAAATATACCTGCGTCTGACGCGGACTTATCGAGCGGATCGCATCGGCGATGAGCTTAATATGGGTCGGGGTCGTACCGCAGCAACCGCCTACGAATTTCGCGCCCGCCTGGACAAAACGACGAGCAAAGGTCGCCATGTACTCAGGCGAACCCATATAAAACTGCCTTCCCTGCACATCGCGCGGGAGTCCGGCGTTGGGTTGTGCCGATAACTGCTTTTGCGTAACCCCACGCATACTCTCCAGAGCGGTCAAGACATGGTTTGGGCCGACGCCGCAGTTTAGGCCGATCACATCCGCGCCCCATCGGTCCAGTTCTACGGTAAACGCCTCGGGCGTCGCACCGAAAATGGTATTTCCATCCATTTGTATCGTCATTTGGGCGATGATCGGTAGATCGCAAAGCTCGCGAACGGCCTTTATCGCCTGTTCGATAGCCGGCAGGTCAGAGAAGGTTTCAAGGATAAAAAGATCGACGCCGCCTTCGAGCAGGCCCTCGGCCTGTTCTTTGAATAGTTCCTTGGCTTCAGCGAACGATGTCGGGCCGAACGGCTCGATACGAATCCCGAGCGGCCCTATGGCTCCGGCCACGAATGCCTTGTCGCCAGCGGCTTCGCGCGCGAGCCGCGCCGCCGCAACGTTTATCTCCTTGATCCGTCCTTCAAGCCCGTAAGGCTGAAGCTTGTGCCTTGTCGCACCGAACGAGTTTGTTTCAATGACGTCCGCTCCGGCCTTTACGTATTCTTCATGGACCTCTCGGACCAGATCGGGTGAAATGAGGTTCAATTCGTCGTAGCTGCGGTTGATGTAAACGCCTTTGTCGTACAGGCGGGTCCCAACGGCCCCGTCAAAGACGTATATATTCTCCGTATCTAGAAGGTCGCGAAAATTCTTCATTCGACTAAACAATGAAAGAAAAGCCCCGCCAAACAGCGAGACTTCCTGGAATCCTTTTAGTTCAGCTATTTAGCGGCTTATTTAACGTGGTCGCAAGTCGCATTAACTCACCACGATGTTAAACGAATAATGCGATTTTAATGCATAAGTGTCAAGTTCGATGGGTACTTCGGCTAAAACTGGTTACGATCTCCGACGATAGTAAGCGACGCAACGTTGTCAACTACCATGATCGCCGTCGACCGGAAAGTGAGGCCTTTTGCCGAAGCAGTAACGACATATGTTTTTCCCGCCTCGACCGGCTCGAATCTGAAATATCCAAATGCATTCGAAACCGCTGAATACGAATGTCCTTCGGAATCAGTCAGACGAACATAAGCGCGCGGGATCGACCGTCCATCTGCAGTAATTACGCGCCCTGCGATCGACACGCTCGCCGCGGTTGGTGAGGCACACTCATATCTTGATGCAAAGGCCGCACCGTTGAGCGATATCGTATCGATCCGAGCCGGGTCGGATGCAATAGATCCATCGGATCCAACTCGCCAACGAAGACGCGCCAAATGACCGTTAGCCGATGCAGGAAGGGTCGCCGTCGAAACCTCATAAAAGCCGGCCGTAGAGAGCACCCAACCGGCCCGCCCAGTAAGCGGATTAGATGTACCGGCCCGAATCGTTCCGTTGTATCCTCCAGAGGTGAACGAACCGCCTGCCGCTGCGAGATCGGTCCAAGCTCCGCCGTCCAGACTGATTTCGAATACCATACCGTCCCAACTTCCTACCTCGAATAAGTTGTTCCGCTGAAAAGTGACTGATGCGGAAGCGGATGTCACCCTCAATTCGGGAGACATCAATGACGATTCGCCGACGGTCGATGATCCGTTAACGACAGCCATGTTAATTCCGGCGTGCGGTTGCGGCGACACGGCGGTCGTCCATGGTCCTTGCCCTCCCGAATTCGATGAAGTCCAGCCAGAAGGCAGGGCTGGAGCAGTAACGCCATCGAAGCTCACGGTCGTCCCAGTGAACACCGGTACGCCAAGCTGAATTGAACGTACTTCCGGCGTCTGAGATCCGGCGTCACTTGCAACGTTTATTGTAACTGTTTGAACGGCACCGCAAGTTTGGGCCGGCGGCACTAGATAGGAAATCTGCCGTGTTGCGGTTTGACCGGCCGCCAAACTGCCGTAATTTGCCGTGCCGCCTCCGACGACACTGGCCGTCACGCTGCTAACCGTCGAGCCGGTAGGATTTGTAACTGCTACATGTAGCAATACGGATTCACCGGGCTCCGGGTAACCGTCGTTATCACCGGTTGAATCGCTCACATTGAATGGGTCGGTCATCTCAACATTTTGGAATTGGAATGATTCAGTAACCCTTGTGTTGTTTGATCCCGTTCCCGGATCCTGAATGCTAGCGCTGTACCCCATACCCCGTCGGCGAAAGCCCTCCCGCACATCAGCTGCGTCGGCCGATGCGTCAGGCGCCAGCGATTGGGCCAATGCCGCAGCAATGATCGCATCACGACCCTGCAGAAACGTCGGGTTGATCGGAGATAGTTTCATTCCGTCGGTAACCGCCTGCAGGACGCGTTTCGTGCCCATTGTGTGACCAAGCCTTGTAACCATCCTCCCGCGGAGTTCCCAGAGGGCACTGCTCCAGATCTCGCCAAGATTGTGAACCTGGTCTACTGTAGGCGAGCCGAATTCACCTGGCCCAAATGCTCCATCAGAAACGTCGAATTGGGTTGAGTCCACGTCAGCAAACGTAAGGGGGTTGTGGGGCCCGTTTGATGGGCCGCCGCCCGATGAAATTATCGATTTCGGAAACCTTCGGATGCCGTAATAGTAATTCCCGGTAAATCCCGGCGAGCTAAGATAAGTTGAGTATCCGCTGAGGGTGTAAACACCGTCGACTGGATCGCCCGGCTCAGAAAGCAGCGTATGCGCGTAGAAATCGCCCCATCCTTCGCCCATACCGCGTGACATATTCGTCGCAAGACCTGAAGCATTGCCATGCAGCCGGTTGGAAGTTCCGTGCGTCACTTCGTGGATAATTATTTCGGCATCCGCCGTCCCATCACGGTCGGGCGCTGGACCGGTCCACAGAAACATTTGCATTCTGCCGCGTCCTCCATCCGTCGGTGTCGCAAAATTTGCGTTGTTCGTTGACGCCGAGTCCTGACCTTCAGAACTGACGCGGTCATTTTCTGCACCACCACGACCAAAGTTAAGGTGCTGAAAATTAAAAGCCGGTTCAGTAAACCCGAGTTTGTAGAGTTCGTCGTGGTACCGGTTCATTATATAGAACATTTGGACGACGGCTCCGCGCTGGGCGTTTACTGACAGCGGCGAGTCCCCCGGGGCAGGATCGCCCGGCGGCGGATTCCAGGTTGAATTAAACACACGAGTTGGAGTTCCGGACTGTGTCGAATCGACACCTTCGGGCGGGACCCGATCAATACCAGCCTCCGTTGCGTTTCCGTCCGTAATATTCGCTCCGTTGATCATCCAGCCATTGTCATTGAAAGAATTGTCGCCCTCGTTGCCGATCAGCGTAACGCTTGATCGGGAAATCATAGAACCCTGCGTTCCGGTAAGCGGGCTCACCGGTCCGGGCGAAAACGGCGCGGGGCTATCGGCTGTCTGCATAAGATTATTAGCGATGTAGACATTGAAGGTCGCCGACTCGGTTTGATCGTCGGTGATGTTCTTTCGCCATAGCAACATTCCATCTGCCGCGTCAACCATCACGTAGTAGGCGTTTACGGGTTCCCAGATCAAAACACGCCAGGCAGGAATAGCTACCCCGGGCTCGGTTGGAAAGTACATCTTCTCCGCTGTTGTGGCCCAGTCTCCGTCTCCGAAGACATATTTCGAATCAGTCGATGCCGCGCCGTTCACGATCACGTCCGACGATTTACGACACAAATAGCCAAACGCCGCGTCGACCGCCGACGCCGGGTCGCCGAAATCCGTCGAAAGGCCGTTATAATCG
>JBAUGL010000111.1:0-16716 GCA_049679665.1 Pyrinomonadaceae bacterium
GCCGTGACCTCCGGCGAGCCGAGTACGGTGACGAACGCGACCCGAAAATGCATGAGTTTCTGACGAAAATATCGCCGCTGACGAATGCTGGAAACATCACAAAGCCTTTGTTTGTTGTACAGGGTAAAAACGACCCGCGCGTCCCGTACACCGAAGCCGAACAGATCGTCGCAGCCGCCAGAAAGAGCAAGACGCCGGTGTGGTACCTTATGGCGAACGACGAAGGACACGGTTTTGCAAAGAAGAACAACCAGGATTATCTGTTCTATGCGACAATTTTGTTCGTCAAGGAGCACTTGTTGAAATAAAACTGCTTCGACACTCGCGAGATCGAAAAAAAAGATAGCAATATGTTGTATATATGTGCGACAATACAACTACTGGGGGTGATATTATGATAAATAATTCCACAGTGGTATTTAACTTTTAGACCGTCAGCCCGAAGCGGCGAAACGGACGAGTTACGTGAAAACAGCATGCTGGCAACGGCGTGCTGTTTTTTATTTTGTTTACAAGGAAGGAGTTAGAGCCATAATTCACATCTACTTCGGCAGTTAAATGAACTTTCATGAAACAGGTATAATCAACTATTTGGGATGAAGTTATCCGATTTTTATTATGACCTTCCGGAAGAGCTGATAGCGCAGCAGCCATTGGCCGACCGCGCGGGTTCGCGGATGCTGGTTGTGAATAAGGCAGCGGGAACTTTCAGCGACGATCTGTTCGCAGGACTCCCCGATCGCCTTTTGGAGGGTGACGTTCTTGTTCTCAACAATACGAAGGTCTTTCCAGCGCGTCTGATCGGAATATCTTCAACCGGAGCAAGTGTAGAGATCTTCCTGCTTGAAAAGTTGTCCGGAGATACGTGGGAAGCTCTGGCACGTCCGGCAAAAAGACTAAATCCCGGCAAATCGATCTCTTTCGGCGATAAGCTATCCGCCGAAGTTCTGGAACGATCCGACGGAGGAAAGATCGTCGTCAAGTTCAGCAACTGTAATGGGGATTTTTTCGACGTACTGGACGAGATCGGGATAACTCCTCTGCCACCGTACATTAAACGTGAACAATCGGCCGTCGACACCGATCGCGACCGTTATCAGACGGTGTTTGCCGCGACCCGGGGTGCGATCGCGGCGCCTACGGCCGGTTTGCATTTCACGCCAGCGATTCTCGACACACTACGTTCAAAGGGGGTCATTATCACCGAGATCACGCTGCACGTTGGCTACGGCACCTTCGAACCGGTCCGCGTCAACGACATCTCAGCGCACACAGTAATGCCCGAGAGATTTGAGATCGGTGAAAACTCAGCAGACATCCTGAACCGAGCAGCGGCCGAAGGAAGACGAATTATTGCGGTCGGTACGACAACCACCAGAGCACTCGAAGCGGAGATCGACACCAACGGCAAATTTAACCCTTCAAACGGCTTAGCGAAGATAACGATCACCCCCGGTTATCGATTTAGAGCCGTCAACGGTCTGTTGACGAATTTTCATTTACCAGAAAGTTCGCTGCTCGTTTTGGTTTCAACTTTTGGCGGGCATGGACTTATAATGGATGCATACAGGCATGCAGTGGCAGGAAAATACCGTTTCTATAGCTACGGCGATTGTATGTTTTTGGCGTAGGGAGAATATGGCCGTCATCCAGACGATCCGACAACTTTTTACTGCGGACGAAACGTCGGAACCGCGGATCATCGTTCCGGCGCCGGACACGGAATACACGATCAAGCCACTGACGTCAAATCAATTGAAGGAGGTCCTGCGGTTGAACATGCGCTGCTTCCGCAGTGGCGACAGCTATACAAGACACACATTTGCATACCTTCTAAGCCTCCCAACGGCGCTGAGCTATCGGGTCGTGACAAGCAAGAGCGAGATGGTCGCATTCGCTTTTGTAATGATCACCGAAACTGGCGCGGGCCACCTTACAACGATCGGCGTAGCACCTGAACACAGGCGAAGGAAGATCGCCGAGCGACTTCTTCAACACACCGAGAGATCCTTGTCGAAACGAGGTATCGCGACAATGATGCTGGAAGTCAGGGTTGGAAATGTTGCCGCTCAAAACCTGTACCGATCCAATGGTTACGCCGCCGTCCAGCGAATCGGCAACTATTACATTAACGGCGAAGATTGTTTCCTTATGATAAAACCGCTCGGTGGAATCGACGATATTGAAGTTTAAGCTGCCCAGAATATATCCGATCACCGATGTTCGCCTTGCCGGAATATCGCATAAGGCTCAGGTCGAACTGCTGGCGGCCGTTGGGGCCGAACTGATCCAGATAAGGGAAAAGAACGCATCGCCAAAAGAGTTTTTCGACGACGCTGCCGAAGCACTCCAGGCCGCTCGTGCACGCGGCATCAAGTTAATAATAAACGACAGAATAGACATTGCTTTAGCGCTAAAAGCACACGGGGTGCATTTAGGCCAGGACGACGTTCCGCCAATCGTCGCGCGACGAATACTGGGCGATGACGCGATCATAGGTTATTCGACACATTCCGCTGAGCAAGCACTCGAGGCGCTTCGACTCCCGATCGATTACATAGCGATCGGACCCATATTTACTACCGCAACGAAGAAGGACCCCGATCGGACAATAGGTATTGCCGGACTTCAGCAGGTTCGAGCGAATATCGGCGATTTTCCGCTTGTCGGGATCGGCGGGATTGACTCAGCAAACATTCGGAGCGTATTTGAGGGCGGCGCCGATTCCGCTGCCATCATCAGCGGTCTAATCTCTGACCCGGACGATATCGGAGACAGGTTTCGCGCATTGAATGATCTTTGAAACATAAACCCGAGGCGCTCAGCTATTTTGTCGATAACGCAAGTTCGCAAACCAGCATTTCGATCTGCATTCGGGCACCTTTCGGCCCACCACCCCCGACCGACGTCTTGATGGCGAGATCGACAAGC
Organism: Pyrinomonadaceae bacterium; assembly: GCA_049679665.1. Taxonomy (GTDB): domain Bacteria; phylum Acidobacteriota; class Blastocatellia; order Pyrinomonadales; family Pyrinomonadaceae; genus OLB17. The sequence goes on from JBAUGL010000111.1 coordinate 2,932, forward strand.
GCGAGTCGCCGCAGGGCATTGATCAGGTTGGCACGATCGGTTCGGCGAGCTGCCGCAAGGAACGGCTCCTGATCGCTGTAGCGAAGCTTGACGCTTTTGGCGACCCCGTTTCGCGGCTCGCCGCGGTCCATCATATCCTTCGCCACAAGGAGCCGTCGAAAGTTATAGGAGATCAGGCCGAGGATCATCAATGGCTCTGCGCCATCATCCAGTATCTTTTCCAGAGTACGAACGGCAAGCGCTTTGCGGCCCGCGATCAAGTGGTCCGTCAGCTCAAAATTCGAAGTGTCACGAGAATACGGGACTAGTGCTTCGGTCAATTCAAAATCGATGCGATTTCTCGGAAGGGCGGCAGTGATCAGCTTGCTGATCTCATTGGTAAGGCGGCGAACATTGTTCCCAACGAGTTCAACGACATGTCGGAGTGTGCGTTCGTCTGTTTCAACTTCGGCATCCCGCATCTGCCGCCTGGCCCATTCAAGGAGGTCGTTATCACTTAACGGGGCAAAATCGACCGCGGTCGAATTTTCGAGAAGGAGCTTTGAGATCTTACGGCGTTTGTCGAGTTCGTCGGCAATGAAGATAACGATCCCCGTTTCAGCCGGGCGCGACAGATATGCCATCAAAGCATGTTCGGCATCATCCTTGATCGTGTCTTTGGCGCCCGTGGCGGATACGCGAACGTCTGTGATGCGGACGACGCGACGCGCTGACATCATCGGAAGCTGTTCAGCTGCGGCGAGGGCGGAGCGAAGATTTTCATTCGTGTTCAGCGAAAACTCTGTTTCGTTAAATTCGCGGATGTCGCTTGAGGTGAACGAAAAATCTGCGATCGTTTTCGCGGCCAGATCCCTGAGATATGTTTCCTGTCCAAACAGCGTATAAACCGGCGACAACTCCCGCCGCACCAACCGTTCACGCAGGTCGTTTCTTGACAAGGCTGCCATATATCTTTCCTAATTCTTCTCGTCTTTTACGCCCATTCCGTTGATGATCGTTGAAACAACAGATTCGGAGAATGCCCGCGCAATTCGCTCGACCGCCGGTTCTTCTTCATTGAAAAAGGAACGCGGGTCAGATGAGAACTCGAATGAATCACGGAAGGTAAAATTCTGATTATCATAGAGTATTTTGTTTTCTTTCAGATCGCGGATCGTCACCGCAGAAACGATCGTGATCTCATAGACGCGTGCCCGGCCGTCGCGATCAAGCAGTACGCCGGAGAAGCTAAAATTCCTAATATTGCCTTCTACCACGGCATCGGCTCCGGCCAGGGAACCCTGGACCTTGAGCCCTTTACCACGGCGAATGATCTCGCGGATCACAGCATCCGTGAATCGTGATTCGACGCGATAACGCAGACCCTTGGCCTCAAATTGAAACGCGGGAACCGCTACCGTCTTAATATGTTTCGGCAGTCCGGAGTTAGTCACCGGCTTATAGCACTCAGTAAACCCCGAGGACAGTACCAGAAAGGCAAAAAATCCGGCAAAGCGAAGTATTTTCATGATTCTCTTCTGATAGCCTCTACGATCCGAACCGCTTCAACGGTCTCTTTTACGTCGTGGACGCGGACGATCGAGGCTCCGTTCCAGACCGCGACGGCAACAGAGGCAATGCTGCCGATTGTTCGTTCGCCTACTGGCGACCCACCCAACACGTTCCCGATAAAGGACTTCCGAGACGCGCCGACCATGATCGGATGCTCCGGGAATCCTTCCACAATTTTATCAAGTTTGGCGATCAGTTCTAAGTTTTGTTCGTGGGATTTTCCGAACCCGATCCCAATATCCAACACTATCGAATCCTGACGCACACCGGCCGAAATCGCCGTCTGCGCTGCCCGTACGAAATCACGGGACACGTCATCCAAAATGTTCTCAGTGGGTTCTTGCCGATGCATTGTTTCAAACATCCCAAGGGAATGCATCAACACCAGGCCCGAGCGATGTTTTGCGGCGACTTCCGCAACGGCGGAGTCAAACCTGAGGCCAGAAATATCGTTTATTATTTCGGCCCCCGCTTCGACTGCCGCAAGCGCCACCTTCGCCTTTGTCGTATCAATCGAGACTGGAACGTTAAAACGCCTTGATATCGCATCGATCAGGGGTACGACTCTCCTGATCTCTTCTTCGACCGTGACGGGAGTGCTTCCGGGACGTGTCGATTCGCCGCCGATATCGATCATATCCGCGCCTTCCCTGATCACCTTTTCGGTGTGCTCCAAGGCTGAATCAACAGAAAAGAACTTGCCGCCATCGGAAAAGCTGTCTGGCGTGGCGTTGATGATAGCCATGACCAGAGGGCGCGAAAGGTCGAGCTTGCGGCGAGAAGTTTGCCAATACATACAACGTGAAATGTGAAAAAATTGAAAAAGGAGAAAAGCCGCAAAACTTTTCCCCTTTTCACTTTTTCACTATTAACCTTTTCCTAAGCCGTTGCCGGATTGTTCGGCGTTATCGGCGGTAGAATGGGCTTCTTGAACGGATTCTTTGACGTACCCTCGGATTCCGGCGTTCCATCATCGTCGGCCGTTGGCGGGGCGTCGCTGCCGTCGAGCGGAAGTCCAGCTACGACGCGGCGAATCTGCACACTGTCGAGCGTTTCGAACTCTAGCAAGGATTCTGCAAGTCGAACCAACGCGTCAACGTTATCGACCAAAATCTTTCGGGCAGCTTCATACCGTCCGGCGATGATCTTCTTTACTTCAACGTCGATCTTTATTGCCGTATCTTCAGAATAATCACGGTGCTGCGAGATTTCACGGCCGAGAAATATCTGCTCTTCCTTCTTGCCAAAAGTAAGTGGTCCGAGATCGGACATCCCGTATTCACATACCATAGCACGGGCAAGTTCAGTCGCTCTCTCGATATCGTTCGAGGCCCCTGTCGTGACGGCATCGTCACCAAAGTGGATCTCTTCCGCAACCCGGCCACCCATAAGAATTGCGATTTGGCTCATCAAATATTCACGGGTATAGCTGTGGCGATCACCTTCCGGAAGTTGCTGCGTGACCCCTAATGCCATCCCGCGCGGAATGATCGAGACCTTATGGACAGGATCGGCCGAAGGCGATTTTAGACCAACGAGCGTGTGTCCCGCTTCGTGGAACGCCGTCAACGTTTTCTCGGCATCCGACAAAACCATACTCTTTCTTTCCGCTCCCATCAGGACTTTATCCTTGGCGATCTCAAAATCTGACATCGCGACAACCTTCTTGTTGTAACGGGCAGCATTCAGAGCCGCTTCGTTGACGATGTTTGCAAGATCGGCACCGGTAAATCCCGGCGTTCCCCGGGCAATTACGCTCACATCAACCGCTTCGTCAAGGGGAATCTTTCGCGTATGAACCTTCAGTATGCCTTCACGGCCGCGAACGTCGGGCCGCCCGACGACAACGCGCCGGTCAAACCGTCCGGGACGAAGCAGTGCCGGATCGAGAACGTCCGGTCGGTTGGTCGACGCCATAAGGATAACGCCATCGTTCGATTCAAACCCGTCCATTTCTACGAGCAACTGGTTCAACGTCTGCTCGCGTTCATCATGCCCACCTCCGAGGCCGGCGCCGCGATGGCGTCCGACCGCATCGATCTCATCAATGAAAATAATGCAAGGGGCATTCTTCTTGCCCTGTTCGAAAAGATCGCGGACGCGCGATGCGCCAACACCGACGAACATTTCCACAAAGTCCGAACCGGAGATCGAGAAGAACGGGACATTTGCTTCACCGGCGACCGCCTTTGCAAGGAGTGTTTTGCCTGTTCCCGGAGGTCCCACCATGATCACGCCCTTTGGTATCTTGCCTCCGAGCTTTTGAAACTTTTGCGGATCCTTGAGGAATTCTATGATCTCCTGAAGCTCTTCTTTGGCTTCTTCAACACCCGCCACATCCTTAAAGGTAACCCGTTTTTGTTGGTTATTGAGAAGCTTTGCACGAGATTTGCCAAAACTTAGGGCCTTGTTGCCGCCCGCCTGCATCTGGCGCAAAGTGAAAGCCAAAAATCCTATTAGCAGGAGGAAAGGCAATGCGTTGATCAGAACCAGCCAGCCCCACCCGGTAGATGAAGGTTCCTCGTTCGTTTTGATCGTCGCGCCTGCGTTCTCCTTATTAAAATCTGTGATCGACTTCAACAGCGTTTCCCGTGTCGCTTCGCTCCCAATAGTCGTCACCCATTTCGCTCCGGCCGCGTCGACAAACTCGACCTGTGATTGTTTGAAATTTGCTTCTTTGAAATCCTTATTGGTAATTCGAGTGATCGCCAGATCGATCGGCAATTCCTGCGGGTTTTTCGTCTGCTTGCTTTGCAGAAACCAAACGAATACCAGGGCGCTGGAAATGATCATCAACCACAGAAGAATTTGTTTTGCTTTAGAACTCAATATATAGCCTCCAAAATAACTCCCATCTCAGAAGTTGTACCTTATGCGCTTTGATGAAAGTTTTACGGCTCCGCGTTGTTCACAAAGCCCGCTTTCGGCGGCCCATAGACGCCAGCCTTTGATTCTAGTGTTCCCGCGCTCTTTTTACAACCTTAATCACTTCAAATTCAATAAATCCGCCCGTTTTGGTGACAATCCCGCCGCCCGGTATTTCAACAGTTTTTCCGCTTTTGCGGCTGGTGACGAGTCGACCGACAGCTTCGATATGCTTTTGATCGACCGAACGTAAGCTTCCGCGTCGTTTTTCAAGCCATTTTCGGAGAACATCGAATAATTCCGCCGTTTGCATCGGCAATAATTGCTTGACGGGCAATTCGGATCGATTTGCGAGACCCATGTCTGACCCTTGAAAATCTGTGATCGCCTGCATTAAGGAGGCTGTTCTGGCGAGTGACTCAATGATTCCCGGATTAAAGCTCTCAAGCATCGGTATCAGTATCTTACGTATGCGGACCCTGGTGAAAGCAAGGTCTTCGTTCATCGTGTCATACCGATACTCGATACTTTTGATTCGGCAGAAATTCTCAGTTTCCGAGCGTTTAGCCCAGCGCAGCAGCGGCCTGATCAATAGGATATTAGATTCTGAAAACGGGAGCGATGGCGAAGGCGGACGGGCCGGATCGGGTTCAAAAGCCTTCTCATTCCAAACTTTTTCCAACTCACGAATCGTTCGCATGCCGCCGAGGCCGCCAGGGCCGCTTCCGCGCAGGAGATTCATAAGAAACGTCTCCGTTTGATCGTTCACCGTATGTGCCGTCAAGACGCCGAAGGCACCGACGGATTCAGCCGTCTGCCTCAAAAAAGTGTAACGAGCCTCGCGGGCGTTCTGCTCAATATTTCCGATTTTCGGAATATCGCCGTTTCCGAGCGAGAGCTCTATCGTTAGCTTGTTTGCAAGCGACCTAACGAACTCGACATCGCTTCCGCTATTGGGACGCAGCCGATGATCAAAATGAGCCGCAACTATTCTTAACTTTAGCTTTTTCCGTTCTGTCAGATCGTGAAGCGCGAGCAGCAGACTGACCGAATCGGCTCCACCCGAGACGGCGGCAACAACCGTCGCGTCGCTAAAGGGCAAATCAAGCCGCCGCCACTCAGTCAACAAATTCCTGACAAAGCTATCCATTTTTTTCGAGTACGGATGTGACACCGCCTTTTCGGAGGAGGATCGAGATACGTGAAACGCATACCAATTTGCCGCGGTCATTTGTGATCTCGATGCTCCAAACGCTCATAGTACGGCCGTGGTAGATCGGTTTCGCTTCGACCGTAATCGTTCCTTTGCTGACCGCACGCAAGTGATTTGCGTTTATCTCGATCCCGACGGGAGTCACGGTGTTAAGATCGCTTGCAAGTACCGCCCCGATCGACGCTGCGGTCTCACACAAGTACATCGAAACGCCCCCGTTCATGATTCCCAAGTATTGATGGACCTTTGGCGTAACTTCCATCGATAGGACAACCCTGTCCCTTGTTGCTTCGGAAATATCGATACCGAGGAATTTTACGAGCTCGTTGTTGAGCGTATTCTCAAGAAATTGCGGATATTCCATCTGTTATTCGTAAAGGCGCTTCCTGGCCTTCTTCAGTTCGATCGCGACCCGTGTCGGCGCGGTTCCACCAACTCGGCTTTTGCTGGCTAGGGTATGTTTCAAACTTAGGGCCGCGAATACATCTTCGCCGATCCCTGCAGAAAATTCCCTTAGCTCTTCGAGCCGAAGTGAATCGAGCTCCTTACCCACCGAGATCGCGTATAGAACGGCTCGCCCGACCGTATCATGAGCTTCTCGAAACGGAACGCCCTTTTTTACGAGATAATCAGCAAGTTCGGTCGCGTTCAGATAACCCGTGGCTGCTGCTGCGCTTGCTCGTGCCTCGTTGACAGTAAGATTGTTAAGAACCATTCCCGCTGCCTGAAGACTAATCTTTACCGTGTCGAAGGTATCAAAGACGGCCTCCTTGTCTTCCTGCATATCCTTGTTATAGGCAAGCGGCAGGCCTTTCATAGTGGCAAGCAGCGCGGCTTGATGGCCAAACACCCGACCTGCCTTTCCACGCAGAAGTTCGAGCGCGTCGGGATTTTTTTTCTGCGGCATCAGGCTGGATCCGCTTGAGACAGAATCGCTTAACTCAACGAATCCAAATTCGTTCGAGCAATAGATGATAAGATCCTCGGCGAGTCGCGAAAGGTGCATCATCAGGATCGAACAAGCGCCGGTGAATTCGATCGCGAAATCACGGTCCGATACTGCGTCAAGGCTGTTTGAGGTTATCGACTCAAACCCGAGGAGTTTTGCGACTGCCATGCGATCGATCTTGAAACTCGTGCCCGCAAGTGCCGCTGAACCGAGCGGCATTACATTGACCCGTCCGCGAACCTCCTCAAGCCTGTCCGCATCACGTGAGAGCATTTCAATATAGGCTAAACACCAGTGCGGCCAGAGAATCGGCTGCGCCCGTTGAAGATGGGTATATCCCGGAAGAACGGCATTCTTGTGACGTTCTGCAGCGGACAAAAGCGCTTTTTGAAGAGCCTGTAGGCACAAAGCCGTGTCATCGATCGATCCGCGAAGCCAAAGTCTGAATGCCGTAGCTACCTGATCGTTACGACTCCGCCCCGTGTGCAATTTCTTACCTGTATCCCCGATCAGCCCTATTAGCTTTCCCTCAATAAAAGAATGCACGTCCTCGGCGCTTGTTTCGTCAAAATATGCTTTATCAGCGGCAGCCTTTTTCAAAAGCGACGTCAATCCGTTTTTGATCTTCGATGCATCTCGCTTTGTAAGAATGCCAGCCAACGCGAGGCCTTCGGCGTGTGCAAGGCTCGCAGTTACGTCGGCCACGAAAAGGCGGATATCAAAATGAAACGAACGATTGAATCGCGTGAAGGTTTCATCAGAATCTCCCGTAAATCTTCCGCCCCATAGCTTTCCCGAATTGGTCATCGTTGTCTCCGTGTGGATATAATTGTAGGCACAGTCTCGTAAAACTGACAAAACAAATGAGTAAAAAGATAGGGAAGGTTGTGCTTGCATACTCCGGCGGCCTCGATACGTCGGCTATGCTGCTCTGGCTGAAAGAAACATACGGCTGCGAAGTGGTCTGTTATTGCGCCGATGTCGGTCAGGGCGAAGAACTCACTGGGCTTGATAAAAAAGCGAAGGCGACAGGCGCTTCGAAACTCTATGTCGAGGACCTTCGAGAGGAATTTGTAAAGGATTTTGTTTGGACAGCCGTCAAGGCAAACGCTTTATACGAAGGTGTTTACTTGCTAGGGACCTCGCTCGCACGGCCCGTCATCGCAAAGAAGCAGATAGAGATCGCACGCCGCGAAGGCGCCGACGCCGTTGCGCACGGTGCAACGGGCAAGGGTAATGATCAAGTGCGTTTTGAGCTGACGTATTACGCCCTGCAGCCGGATATCAAGGTGATAGCGCCGTGGCGCGAGTGGGAGTTCAAGGGCCGTGCCGATTTGATCGCCTATTGTGCCGAGCGGGGCATCCCAGTGACTGCAACCGCCGAGAAACCGTATTCGATGGATCGGAATTTGATGCATATCTCATACGAAGGCGGCATTCTAGAAGATCCGTGGGCCGCCCCGCCCGATGATATTTTTCTGCTGTCGAAATCACCGGAAACGGCCAGTGACAAGCCGCAAGAGATCATGATCACGTTCGAAAAAGGCGAACCGGTTGCGATCGACAGTGAAAAATACGGCGCTGTCGACCTGCTGACGAAGCTCAATTTTCTCGGCGGTGAGCACGGTATCGGCCGAGTCGATCTGGTCGAAAACCGATTCGTCGGAATGAAGTCTCGCGGAGTTTATGAGACGCCTGGGGTCACCATTCTGCAGACGGCTCACCGTGCACTGGAATCAATTACGATGGACCGCGAGGTAACCCGTTTGCGTGACTCGCTCGGCACTAAATTCGCCGAATCGGTTTATTATGGCTTCTGGTTCGCGCCCGAATTTGAGATCCTCCGCTCAATGATCGACCAAACCCAGGAAACGGTCACCGGCGATGTCCGGCTAAAGCTTTACAGGGGCAACGTAACCGTCACCGGCCGCAAATCGCCAAATTCGCTATATCGTGAGCGCGTAGTCACCTTCGAAGACGACGCCGGTGCGTACGACCAACACGATGCGGAAGGGTTTATTAAACTCCAGGCATTGCGGTTAAGGTTGCGTAAGATGGAATAGGTGGAAAAATACGACCGGCAGTGGAAGGGAGCAAAACATATTATTCTTGCTTTTTCATTTATTTTTATTATAATTCATTATTATGAATGAAACCGCCACGCTCTCGACGATTATCGATGCCAGGGTGAAGGAAGCTTTGGTCAGTTTTTGTAAAAGAAGAGGTATAAAGCTGCGCTACTTGATCGAGCAGGCTTTGGTCGAACAACTGGAAGACGAAATCGATCTCGAGGCATATCATGCCCGACGCAACGAAGAAACTGTTTCATTAGAGGAAGTTTTGGCGAGTGTTAAAAACGGTAAACGCTGATGGCGACTTATAAGGTTGAGTTCGTCAAGAGCGCCCAAAAGGAGTTTCACCGATTGCCCGCCAATTTAAAGATCCAAACGGCAGAAGCCTTGAGTCTGCTTGCTCAAAATCCCATTTCGGAGTTGATAAAGGTTAAGAAGCTTAAAGGAGCAGACAAGCTGTACCGAATTAGGCTGGGAGATTATCGCGTTGTTTATGAGATACGAAACGAACAACTAATTGTATTAGTTATTAAGATCGGTCATCGTCGGGAGATATATCGGAGATAATCCGGCATCGTCCGAAGGCGGCAAATTTGATGGTTTATTTCGCTTGTATTGTTTTGATATGGCATTGGAAATGATTGGCAAATGGCACGAGGTTGTCCGCACGCGTGATGCGTCGGGACTGAACGAGCTGCTCGCCGACGATGTCGTTTTTTATTCGCCGGTAGTGCATAGGCCGCAGGCTGGTAAGGCAGTCACGACGATGTATCTGACGGCGGCTTTGCATGTGTTTGAACACGGCAGTTTCAGATACATTCGTGAGGTGATCGGCGAAAACAATGCGGTGCTGGAGTTTGAGACCGAGATCGACGGCATCATCGTCAACGGCGTTGATATGATCAAGTGGAATGAGATTGGCAAGATCGTCGAGTTCAAGGTGATGGTACGCCCGCTCAAGGCTATCAACCTGATCCACGAAAAGATGGCCGCGATGCTCACTGCACCAAAATAAACCGGAGATCACAACCACGAAAGCACGACCCGGTACGGATGGGAACGAAGGATCGCTGCGTTCGCCAGGCCGAGTTCGCCCGCCAGCTTCTCAAATTCTCCCACACGAAATCCTTTCCTTATCGACAGCGATCCGTCCTGTCGTACCAGCGTGCTGATGCGGTTCGTGAGGCAGAATAGTTGATAGAGAAACCACGCCGTCACACTGCGTTCAAGGTCAATGACGACGATGCCGCGGTGGGCAACGCGGGTCATTTCCTTGAGCGCGAACGGTATTTGTTCGTCGGTCAGATGGTGGAAGAAAAGCGATGAGATCGCATAGTCGAACTCGTTATCGGCAAATGGCAAGTTGAATGCGTCGCCGCGAACGGCAGAAACCTCAGGGTAATCCGAGGATCGGGATTTGGTGATGCTCGCGGAAATCTCGTTCAGATCGATCCCGGCGAGCTTGGCTTTGCGGCCTGTGTCACGGGCGAAATCGGCAATTATCCGAAGCAGTTCACCCGAACCGCAACCTACGTCCAGAAGGGAAAACTCGCCCAGGCGACCTCGTTCTATGTCGCGTAGCAAGGTTTTTCTCAAGGCGCGTTGGTCGCCTAAATGTCTATTAATGAACGCGATCTCGCGGAGAAAGACTGCGTATTCCGCGAGTGTGTAGTCGCCGGTGTCGATTCGTTCAAGATTCGTGCTGCGTGTTTTAAACACGTACCGAGGATATCAGAGTGTTATGCCAACGGCAGTCTGCGGTGCGACGCCTACGCTGAGACTATCCGAGGAATCCTTTGAATTTGCCGCTGCCGGTCGTGTATTTTGGAAATAACGAAACCATGTCGGTGTTTCCAAGATGTTTGCTTGCAACCTCGGCGAAGACATCGCGGAAATCGGTCGTAACGGCTAGGTCGCGGCCTTCGTTGAGTTGATCGTTCTTGAGCCCCATCCAATCCCCGTAGACCTTTCCACCTGTAACGGAATTACCAAGAACAAGCATCGCGTTGCCGTGACCGTGATCGGTTCCGCGCGATCCGTTTTCGCGTGCGGTACGGCCAAATTCAGACATGGTGAGCAGCACAACGTCATCCATACGCTTGCCGAGATCAGTCCCGAACGCTGCGATCGAGGCAGCAAAATCGCGTAAAAGATTTGAGAGTTGCCCTCGCGCGCCGCCCTCATTTAAGTGAGTGTCCCATCCGCCGCATTCAGCAAAGGCGACCTCCATCCCGACACCGGCTTTGATCATTTGAGCGATCTGGGAGAGCGAGCGGCCGAGGGGTGAATTTGGATAAACAGCGCCGTTTTCCGGGCTATATTGGCCGGGATTTGCCTGTTTGAGGTAATTTAACGCCTCAAACGTTTCCTTTCCGGTTTCCCCAAGCGAATCATTTGCGTTTTCCTGCCAAACGCCTTCAAATCCGCCTTTCATATTCTGTGAGTATAATCCGGCTTTAATCGTAAAATCCGAAAGTTTTGTCATCGCTACGGAAGGCGATCGGCCATAGAGCGACCGTGGAAGCGCCTGGGTCATCGAAACCGCCCGGAAAGGCGAATGGCCATTTGCTTTGGTCGACTGCAAAGCGCGATTCAGCCACCCATCGCGGGTGCCCTTGATGCCGGGCGTTCCGGATTCCATATAATCCTGTGCGTCAAAATGTGATCGTGTATTGTCGGGCGAACCGGCAGAATGGATAACCGCGAGTTGTTTCGATCGCCAAAAAGTCTCAAGCGGCTTCATCGCTGGATGCAGGCCAAAGCGGCCATCCAGATCAACTGCGCCGTCCGTCTTTCCAGCAGACGGAATCGCTATGTTTGGGCGCAGCTTATAGTATTCGCCCTCGCCGCACGGGACGACCATATTGAGTCCGTCAACCGCACCCCGCTGAAAGATGGTGACAAGGACTTTCTTCTTTCCGTATATGTTTTTTGCTTGCGCCGAAGCAAACTGATGTAGAAAATCAGGCGCCGCCGCCATTAGTCCAAAACTCGCCAAACCGATCCCGCTTGTTTTTACAAAATATCTTCGATCCATAAACGCCTTTTACCTCGATAGTCACAGCCGTTGTCGGCAGCACACAATCTAAGATGCCCAAAAAGCGGCAATGGTCGGAAATTCTGCGATCATACGTGAGAGCGGATCAACATCCCGCGCCTCACCGTGAACTCAGTTAATCAAGATCTCGTCGACGAATATCCACGGATCACCGCCGGCTCCCGGATGCCATGACGGTATCTTGCCTAAATTGTAGGCGCGAACGCGGACGTACCGGGCTTTCGTGCGTGCAACGGCTTGTTGGAAGTCCTTCGTTAATGTGTTCATTTCCTGTTGAGGAAACGCCGGCGTGATGTCTGCTATTTTGACGAAATTGGTGCCGTCTGACGAGACTTCGAATTCAAGCCGGTCAGGCATCCATATCCACGAACGCACGGACTGAAGAAAGCCGCCGCCAACGCTCGTTATTTCCGTTTCATTTTGGAGATCGATGACCGCCTCAAACGTCTTGCCCTGATAGCCCTGCCACTCGCCGCTCGCAAAATTTACCGTTCCGCGAATGCCGTCGATGATTCCGTCGTCACCACCGCCGGTGTATTGTGTGCTGTATGGCGACGCGATGTTGACCTTCCAGTTGTTCGGGCGCTTGAAAAACCTGGCCTCGGCGGCCAGGCTCTGGCCATCTTTCGTTACGGCGATCGCTCTTACGGTCGAGGAGTCCCTTACAAAAAACGGCCCTTTGTATTCCGTTGACGATTTGGAAGGCTCTTTTCCGTCCAACGTGTAAAAGATCCTTGCGTTAGGCGTTATCGATTTGAGCGAGACCGATGAGTTGCCGCTAAGTATCCTGCCGGGCCCATCGATGACCGGGACCGCAACGTATCCGAGCGACGAAGTTCGAAAGTCCATGCCGTCATGTAAATCGGCCGGCACGTCCGGTTCGGAGGCCATTTCAAATTCAAGTACGCCGCCTCGCATGATCTCCGCATGTTCTATCGAGGTCGGAGACATGATCCGTATTTGGCCATTGAGTTTCGATCTCCTCGAATAGATATTCTTTGAAGAAACGGCCGGCGCTCTAATAGTGAACGTCTTTCCGTTTTCCAGCCTGATCATCGCGTCTTTGAAAAGTGGCGTCCCAAGCTGATATGTAGGATCGCCCGGCGACACTGGATAAAAACCAAGGGCGCTCAAAACGTACCACGCCGACATCTGACCACAGTCTTCGTTTCCGATCAGGCCATCGGGCGAGTTTTTGTAGAATTCGTCCATGATCTTCCGCACATACTTTTGCGTCTTCCAGGGCTGATCGGTGTAGTTGAACAGGTACGGAATGTGATGCGACGGCTCATTGCCGTGGGCATACTGGCCGATCAAACCAGTGATGTCTGGCTGTTCGCGGCCGGTGAGTGGTTGAGTCGTCGTAAACAGCTCATCGAGTTTGGCAGCGAATTTTCTCTCGCCGCCGTAAAGCTCGATAAGGCCGCTGATATCTTGCGGCACGAAAAATGTGTACTGCCAACTGTTGCCCTCCGTAAAGTGAAAAGTCACCTCATTCGGCTTAAAAGGCGAGATCCAACCGCCGTTCCGACGCGGGCGCATAAAGCCCGTTTGTTTGTCGAAAAGGTTCTGATAAGCCGCGGCCCGGCGCGCCCATTTGGTGTTATCGGCATGATAAACGCGTCCTTCCGTCAGGGTTGTTCGGTCGCAGCCCGGTGCATCGATCTCTCGGCACATTTCGATCGCGATTCTCGCGACGTTCCAATCGTTATAGGCGTACTCGAGTGTCTTTGAGACTGATTCGTTTTCATCCTCGCTCGAGATATAGCCGCGTTTTTTGTAGGCGGCAAGACCGAAGTGGTCGAGATCGGCGGAATGCTTCGCGGCGGCGTACGCTTTTTCGCAATCGAATCCCTTGATCCCCTTCGCCATTGCGTCCGCAATCACGGAGACGGCGTGGTATCCGATCATCGTGTCCGTCTCTTCGCCCCACAACTCCCAAACCGGCAGCCGCCCGCCCTGTTCGTACATTCGAATGAACGTGTTAATAAAATCAACCGTGCGTTTCTGGTCGATGATCGTATAAAGCGGATGCGCCGCACGAAACGTGTCCCAGAGGGAGAAGACTGTGTAGTGG
>JBAUGL010000112.1:0-14700 GCA_049679665.1 Pyrinomonadaceae bacterium
CCTTTATAGAAAGAAAAACATTAATCTTTGAAGAAGACAGGAGTCAGTTTAGTTATGAAAAAAGTTATTGCACTTTCAACAGCTCTCGGATTGAGCGCATTGGGTATGGCATGTGGCGATACCGCTACGAACACCGCCAATACCGCTAACAAGGCCAATATGGCCACAACCACTTCGAATGCAATGAGCAACGCTTCGTCGTCGCTCGGTAACGCAAGCAATGCGCTTGGCAGTGCTGCTAACAGCACCGCTAATGCAGCTAAAGACGCAACGAAAGACGCGACGAAAGACGCTGCTAATGCAGTTGGATCGGCTGCCAACTCGGTCAAGTCGGCCGCTAACTCCGTTGCAAACGCGACAAGCAACAAATAATCAAGATCTAATTTTGATCTTTTAACAACGGCACGCTTTCTTCGGATAGCGTGCCTTTTTGTTCTCAAGCCCTCAATTGTTTCCGAAGCTCAACGGCCGATGTGACCGGCGATTGGCACACACTGCCCTCGCACACATAAACCGTCGTTTTTTCATTTAGCCTTGCTCTCTCCAAGAATAGCGGGATGAATGTACCGGCCTTCGAGGGGCAATCGGAAATCGCGACGACCTTCCTGGGCTGGTATTCTTCCCAAACCGTCTGCCAAATCTCGCCTTCAGGTTTTCCAATTATCACTACTTCCGCAGCCGGCGAAAGATGAAATTCAAGCGCAGATAGCGATCGACCAAAGCCACCAGGATATCGCCCGATCTGAGGTGCGACAATGCGCAGGATCGTAACCGCAAAACGTTCGAATTTGTCGTCACTCAAGAGCTTTGAAAGCTTCAAGAACGCATCCGCCGCGGTTGAATTACCCGACGGAGTAGCGTTGTCGTAGAAATCTTTGTTTCTAACGATAAGCTCTTCGTGGTCATTAGACGTGAAGTAGAAACCACCATTCTCATTGTCCCAAAATTCACTGATCATCAACTCAGCTAACCGCTTTGCTTCCTTTAGATAGAGTGTGTCGCCCGATACCTGGTAAAGCTCGGTCAATCCATCTACAAAATTTGCGTAGTCCTCAAGATAACCGTCCAATTTAGCCTGACCATCTTTCCAGCTTCGAAGCAAACGGCCGTTTTTTTGCAGTTCATTCATCATGAACTTCGCGCTATTCTTCGCGATCGTGAGGTATTCTTCATTTTTCAAGATCACCGAAGCCTCAGCAAAGGCAGCCAACATCAGTCCGTTCCAGGCAGTCAGAATCTTCTCGTCCCGAAATGGCTTGACTCGTCCTTCACGCGCTGCAAACAGCTTTTCACGACCGCGATCCAGAATTCGCCGCAGTTCATCTATTGGAAGTTTGAGAGCCTCGGCCGATTCGGCGATCTGCTTCTTTACGTTGAGAATGTTTTTCTCCTCAAAGTTCCCTTCCTCTGAAATATCGTAATGGAAATTGAAAACGCGAGCGTCGTCTGCGCCGAGTTTCAATTCAATTTCATCCGATTTCCAAACAAAGAACTTCCCTTCCACTCCTTCGCTGTCGGCATCTTGGGTCGAATAAAAACCACCGGACGTGTCCAGCATTTCACGCTGTAGGTACTCGAGACAATCGATGGCGACCTGTTTGAAAAATTCGTCTTTGGTTATCTGATAAACGTGAAGATAGAGACGAATCAACTGCGCATTGTCATAAAGCATCTTCTCAAAATGCGGCACCAGCCATACCGCGTCCACTGCATACCGATGGAACCCGCCGCCAAGTTGATCGAATATGCCTCCGCAAGCCATTTTTCGACACGTGGTTTCAACCATCTCAAGGGCGTGAGGGTTTCCCGTGCGATAGTGATACCGAAGCAAGAATTCCAGTGACATTGGCTGCGGAAACTTAGGAGCTCCGCCAAAACCGCCGTTTGTCGAGTCATACGTCCGTTCAAAACTTAAAAATGCTGATTCTAACTGTTCCAGTGTCAGTTGTTGCTGCTCGAATTCGGCCATGCCGATCCTTTGCATTTCTGCAACAATATCGTTTGCCGATCGAAGCAGTTCATCACGCTTGTCTCGGTAAGCATCCGCGACACTGATCAGTACCTGTTGAAAACTCGGCATGTTGTATCGACGTTCAGGGGGAAAGTATGTACCTCCAAAAAACGGGCGCTTTTCGGGTGTCAGAAATACGTTCATCGGCCAGCCGCCGCGCCCAGTCGTTAGCTGGACGAAATTCATATAGATCTGATCAACGTCCGGACGCTCTTCCATATCGACCTTAATACTTACGAAGTGCTCATTCATTACGGCCGCCGTCACCTCATCTTCGAACGACTCATGTTCCATAACATGGCACCAATGGCACGCCGAATAACCGATGCTTACGAGCACCGCCTTGTCCTCAGCCTGTGCCTTAGCAAACGCATCCTCGCACCACGGATACCAATCGACGGGATTATGAGCGTGCTGCAGCAGATACGGACTTGTTTCGTCGATCAGCCTGTTGGTATGTTTTTTTGAATTTTGCATACACCGATTTTAGCAAGTGTACGGCCTATCTAAAACTCGTCGCGACGAACGAGAAATGCGGCCGCACGTGACATTAATGACCAATCTCGGTTATATTATTTAGATTCATATGACCCCTCGCTGCATTTCAACCCTTCGTCCCATCACGCAGCGTGCGAACCTCTTCGCCGGCGATTAAGGATTCTAATTTGCGTTCCGGGTGCGAGCTTCAGCTTGTATCTTTCTAATCGTTTAAATACTTCAATAATTGGGCACTCTTAACTAGGAGAAATTTTTATGATGCCGACAAAAGAACTTCAAAAGCCGAATATTAAAACCTCTCTTCCCGGACCAAAAGCACAGGAAATAATCGACGCCGATGCTCAGTACGTAACGCCAAGTTATCCGCGACCCGACTACAAACTTGTGG
Source organism: Pyrinomonadaceae bacterium (assembly GCA_049679665.1). GTDB lineage: Bacteria > Acidobacteriota > Blastocatellia > Pyrinomonadales > Pyrinomonadaceae > OLB17. Next base: position 2,898 of record JBAUGL010000112.1, read on the forward strand.
CGCACAAAGCTTCTGGTGTTTGGATAGAGGACCCCGACGGAAACATTTTCCTGGATTGCAACGCCGGCGTCGCCGTCTGCTCGACCGGGCATTGCCATCCGGAGGTCGTCAAGGCCATAACTGATCAGGTTAATGAACTTATACATCTTTGCGGTACTGATTTTTACTATCGCCATATGCCGGAACTTGGTCGAAAGCTGGACGAGATCGTTCCGATCGAAGGTCCTACCAAAACTCATTTTGCAAACAGCGGCGCCGAAGCGATCGAAACCGCTTTGAAGCTCGCGATGTATCACACTCGGCGGCAGAAATTCATCTCCTTCTTCAACTCATTTCACGGCGGGACACTTGGGGCCTTAAGCCTTACATCATCAAGAAAAGCCCAACGGCTCGGATTTATGAGACAGGCACTCGACGTCGTCCACGTTCCATACCCGAACAAATTTCGTCATTTCGTCGGCGATTTGCCCACGGATGAAGCGACGATCACGCGAGACTGCATCGACTGGATCGAGAATCGCCTTTTCAAGACAACAACGCCACCCGAAGAGGTTGCCGGCATCATCCTTGAGGTGGTTCAAGGCGAAGGCGGCTATGTCCCTGCGCCAATGGCCTTCGTTAAAGAACTTCGAAGGATCTGCAACGAGAACGGCATTATGTTCATAGTTGATGAAGTGCAGTCGGGAATGGGCCGCACCGGAAAGATGTTCGCGCTTGACCATCACGAAGGTGTAAAGGCCGACATCGTCTGCATGGCGAAGGGTATCGGCTCCGGTATGCCGATTGGCGTGTGCACAGCCAAGGCGGACATTATGGATTGGCATAAAGGCGCCCACGCCTCGACCTTCGGTGGGAATCCGGTAGCCATCGCCGCGGCGCTGAAAACAATCGAACTGCTCGAAGGCGGCCTCGTCGAAAATTCGAAAAACGTAGGCGCATATCTCGAAGCAGGCCTAAACGAGCTAAAGGATAAATATGATCGCATCGGCGATGTTCGGGGCCTCGGTATGATGCTCGGCGTCGAATTCGTAACGGACAAGACATCGCTCGAGGCTGATCCGGAACTCCGTGACCGCGTTGAAATGGCTTGTTTCAACCGCGGCCTGATCATACTCGGCTGCGGTACAAGCACCATCCGCTGGTCACCGCCGCTGATCCTATCGAAAGAAAACGTCGATGTTGCTCTCGCGATCTTCGACGAGGCTATTGCCGCTTCAGTTTAGAGCGCTTGATTTTTCGTGTTTGCAAAAAAAAGACCTCGCCATATCAGCGGGGTCCTTTTTTTGGATCCTTGTCACACCAATTCCATGAACTCTACATTTTAGCGCTAAGTCCATATGGTTTTATTTCATCTTGACTTAATTAAGTTGATACTTTATTATAGTTGCCATGGACACATTCACGGCACTTGCAGAACCAACAAGACGAAATATTTTAGAAATGCTTGCTGCGAACGGAAACCTTTCCGCTACAGACATTTACCGCAGGTTCAAATCAAGTCCTCCGGCTATTTCGCAGCACCTAAAAGTACTTCGCGAAGCAAAACTGGTGCACGTCGAAAAACGTGCGCAGAGGCGTATTTATTACATAAATCCGGAACCTATGCGCGAACTTGAAAAATGGCTCAAGCAATTTGCGGTGAACGTAGAAGAGCGTTATCAAGCGCTCGACCAAGTATTGGAGATAGAAAAACAACGCCTAACGGCAAGTAATAATAAGGAGAAAAAGTGATGGCAAACAAAACTACAGTAACAGCAGACCCCGGCAAGCAGGAACTCTTTATCACCCGTGAATTTGATGCTCCGCGCGAGCTTGTTTTCAAGGCACACACGGACCCTGAGCTTTATATTCAATGGGTTGGCCCTCGTGACCTGACTATGAAGATCGAGAAGTTCGATATGCGAGACGGCGGCTCGTACAGATACACTCATGAAAGGGACGGTGTAAAATACACATTCTTCGGTGTCAGTCATGAAGTGCTGGAGCCCGAGAGAATAATCGGCACGTTTGAGTTTGATGGGCTGCCTGAACGCGGCCACGTCATCCTCGGAACGACGACTTTCGAAGAGCTGCCCGGCGGACGCACTCGTGTGGTTCATCAATCTGTATTCAAGTCGGTTGCGGACCGGGACGGCATGGTCCAGTCGGGTATGGAACGCGGCGTCACCGAAGGCTATGAGAAGCTCGACGAGCTGTTGACTAAAGAAACTGGAGCCTCGGCCAAGGCATGAACCTTAGAATGAAAAGGCTTCACTCTTAAAGAGTGAAGCCTTCTGTCAACTACTGAATATAGCTTATTTCTTATCTTCGAGTACTGTATTAACCTTCACGCCATGTGTTTCGAATTCGGCAATGATCTGGCGATGATTGTTATCGCCGAGTTTGATGACCGCAAATTCTTTCTCCGTTTGCACCGTGATCCAATGTTTCTTCTTCTTGATAAACAGAAACGGGAGGGCAAAGAGTCCAAGCAGAATTGCCGTCGCTACGGCCCCGCCGCCGGATAGCATCGGTTTCTTCGCGAAGGAATAATCCGCTGATTTTAAGTCTAGGTAGGAAAACTCCATAGCCGAGGATTTAAAGATCGCCTTATCCGGCGTTACTGAAAATGTCTTATCTGCAAACGTCAGAACAGCATCGGTCTCTACTGACTTCTTACCTTGCGGCACCGCAAGCTCGACTTCATAATTTCCGTTTGCAAGCGCAACCGGCGTGGTCACCGATATAAGCGCGAATACGACCATCAGGCCTATTAAGCGCTTCGTCTTTGTTTTATATAACAATTGCATTGTTGTGGATCCCTCTTTTAAAAGTAATGTCTAAGCCTTCGCTTTCTTAACCTCATCGATTATCACCGGGACAGCTTCAAACAGGTCGCCGACGATGCCGTAATCGGCAATGTCGAATATCGGGGCCCCCGCGTCCTTGTTAACCGCTATTATCGTACCTGCATTCTTCATGCCGACGATGTGTTGGATCGCCCCTGAAATACCAAGTGCGATATAAACCTTTGGAGCGACTGTTTGGCCGGATGAACCTATTTGACGGTCAATCGGAAGCCATTCGCTGTCGCATATTGGACGTGATGCTGCTAGGTCGGCTCCGAGGGCGTCAGCAAGCTGTTGTGCGAGCGCTATATTCTCCTGCGACTTGATGCCGCGGCCGACAGCGACGATGATCTCAGACTTCGTTAGATCCACCGTAGCCTTCGCTTCCTGAAACGGCGCTTCCGGTGTCATCCGAAGCTCGCCTACACTAATATCCATAGTTTCAATAGATGCAGTTCCGCGTTCGGCGGAATCACCTCGGAAAGCACCAGACTGAAACGTCATGAAATACGGGGCATCGCCACCGATTGTTACGTCGGCATCGAGTTTGCCAAGAAATATCCGTCGCGTCAGAACAAGCTTGCCTTCACTGGCACGATATCGAATGCAGTCCCCGACTACTTCACGGCCGAGCCTCGCGGCAACTTTCGGCGCAAAATCACGGACCTGGTAGCTGTGCGACATCACAACATACTGTGGACCAATGGCCTTTACAACCTGCTCCCAAGCGTCCGCGTAGCCGTCGGGCGTATATGTTCCGAGCTTCTCGCTCTTTGCAATGATCACTTTTTCGAGATCATAACCAGCGATCTCTTGGGCAAGGGCGCAATCCTTATCGCACGGGATTACGGCCGCGACGCCCATCCCCAGGTCTTTTCCTATGCTTTGCGCAGCGGCTATCGCTTCGAGCGAAACCTTGTTCAAGACACAATCCTTGTGCTCGACGAATACCAAAATGTTGCTCATATACTTTGTTGCGAAAGACGACTGAGATCCGCCTTTTCATGTGACTGTGTCGAAGAGTGTTACTTCCCAGCGAGTTGCAGCCGAGCGTTAGCTGCCTCAAGTTTGTCTTGGGCGACAATGGTTTCCTCTATCGAGTTTGTATGCACGCCAAGGACTTTTTCTGCGGCTTCCCTTTCGGATTTCGCGGTTTCCACATCGATCTCGGCCGCAGTTTCAGCGGTGTCAGCAAGCACCGAGACCGTGTTATTGCTCATTTCGACAAACCCACCCGACACGGCAATTTTCTCCGTTTGTCCCTTGACGACGAACGAGAGCACGCCAGGCTTGAGCGTGGATACGAGCGACGCGTGATTCGGCAGCAAGCCAACCTCGCCGGTTGACGTGGGAACAGTGACGGCATCGACAGTCTCGTCAAATACCTTCTTTTCAGGGGTTACGATCTCTAATTTCAACATAATGAAACGTGACAATCTTGTCCACGATCTGTTCTAAGCACGATCAATCCTTTCCGCCGCAAGCGGGAGGACAATAGCGTCCGAACTCCCTAGGCTCCGGCGGCCATCTTCTGGGCCTTTTCGCGGGCATCTTCGATCGTGCCAACCATATAGAATGCCTGTTCCGGCATCTCATCACAATTGCCGTCGAGAATCTCGCGGAATCCCTTAATCGTGTCCTCGACCTTGACGTATTTGCCCGGCATACCTGTAAATTGTTCGCCGACGGTGAATGGCTGCGAGAAGAACCGCTGGATCTTTCGCGCTCGCGCTACCGTCTGCTTGTCGTCTTCTGAAAGCTCATCCAAACCAAGAATCGCAATGATGTCCTGCAAGTCCTTGTAGCGCTGCAGGATACGTTTAACTTCCTGAGCCGTGTTGTAATGTTCGTCACCTACGATCTGCGGATCAAGAATGCGCGAGTTTGAAGCAAGGGGATCGACCGCCGGATAAATGCCGAGCTCTACGATCTGTCGGGAAAGCGCCGTTACGGCGTCAAGGTGAGCGAATGTCGTCGCGGGCGCCGGATCGGTGTAATCGTCAGCAGGCACATAAACGGCTTGGATAGACGTGATGGCGCCGGTCTTGGTGGAGGTAATGCGCTCCTGCATCTCGCCCATCTCCGATGCGAGGTTGGGCTGATAACCAACGGCTGACGGCATACGGCCCAAGAGTGCGGACACTTCCGAACCTGCCTGTGTGAAGCGGAAAATATTGTCCACGAAGAATAGCACGTCGTTGCCCTGATCGCGGAAGTGTTCGGCTACGGTCAATCCTGAAAGCGCGACCCGGAGACGGGCCCCCGGAGGTTCGGTCATCTGGCCGTAAACGAGCGCTACTTTCGAACCCTTGATCGCATCTGTATCCACCTTGGTGAGGTCAAACGAGCCGGTCTCTTCCATATTCTGCGTGAAGGCATCGCCGTATGTGATGACCTTTGATTCAACCATTTCGCGTAAAAGATCGTTGCCTTCACGGGTGCGTTCACCTACGCCTGCAAATACCGAAAAGCCCTCGCGGCCCTTTGCGACGTTGTTCATCAGCTCCATGATTAATACTGTCTTGCCAACGCCAGCACCGCCGAAGAGGCCGATCTTACCACCGCGCAGGAACGGCTGTATCAGATCAACGACCTTGATGCCGGTCTCAAACATCTCAAGCTCGGTCGCCTGCTCGTGGAATGAAGGGGCGTGGCGATGGATCGATGCACGCGTTTCGGATTTGATCTCGCCAAGTTCATCGACTGGGTCTCCGATAACGTTCATCACGCGTCCTAATGTCGCCTGTCCAACCGGAACCGTGATCGGCCCGCCGAGGTCATTAACCCTCATCCCGCGCACCATACCATCGGTCGGCAGCATTGACACCGCGCGAACACGGCCTTCGCCAAGGTGCTGCTGAACCTCGGCCACCACATCGATCGTGTTTTCGACATCGAAACCTTCGCTCGTGATACGCAGCGCCTGATAGATAGGCGGCAAATAATTGTCTGAAAATTCTACGTCAACGACCGGGCCGATGATCTGCACAACTCTGCCGACCTGCCCGTTTCCATCATTAGCCATTCTTAAATAAATGCTCCTGTTATAGTTGAGAAAACCTTAGTTTAACAAAGGAGTAAGAATAGCATAGTGGAGGCCCGCGGCGCAAAAGAAGCACGGCCGCGTCGTTTCATTTTCGCAGTACCAATTTGAGGATTATCGGAACTTTCCTCCCAGCAAAAACATTCTCTTAACTGCGTCAATTTTATGTCGACCGTTCATTGATTCGGTTAGGAGGTGATCACGTATGCCAGTTTATATACCAGTCAATCGTGTAAATGGAGCAATAAACGGAGGGTGGGAAGACAACCGTGACGGTTTGTCGAACACCCTAATGGCCGGAGAAACACAGCGAAGCCCTCTAGAGGGCCAGGAATGTCTAGTGTTTTTTTTGGGCGGGTTTCCAGGGCTATCGCTCGGCGGCGCCGATCAACTGATAAATGGTTACATTGTTAGCCATCCGAAGGACCGGCGAATATTGGGTGACGCTATGCTCAAAGAGCTTGGATTTGGCGCACTCGTAGGCGAAACGTCGATCGGAATGCTCCTTCCGGCCGTCCAACCGGCGCGACAGGCTGCCGGCAGCAATCAAGGTTGGGGAACATGGGAAATCAACCCGTCTTCGCACCTGTCCGTCGCCGGAGCCCTGCAATTCTTGTCCGGCTCACCGGTTTCAAATCCCCAGGACCGAGCTATATTGGCAGGGCATAAGTTTTTGATTGAGCGTCATTTTGACTATCGAAACCGTTTCTCTTGTTTACCTAGTTCCTAGGAGCCCTGGATTTGGGCATTCTCGAATTCGGTGCGATTCAGTCGGGAAGCATATCTCCTGTCCTTGAGCTTGTCCTCCTTCAATTCAGTGTGCCCTATAATTCTAGCTCTTTAGACGTTTCCATTCTTCGCGGCGTCAACCAATTGCAGTTTCTTTTCCTCAAGTTCCTTTTCGTCCAAGTCTTCGAACTCGATCGCCTCATTTGGAGCACCTTGAGTTGCCGCTATCAACTCATCCAATTTGAGCTGTAGCGCCAGAGTATCGCGGTTTTGGGTGTGCTGAATAAGAAAAACGATCAGAAAAGTGATCACTGTGGTTCCCGTGTTGATAACAAGCTGCCACGTATCGCTAAATCCGAAGAGAGGGCCACTGATGGCCCAAAGCACCACCGCCAAGCATGCCGAGGAAAACGCGATCGGGTGACCGACGGCCTTCGACAATTTCTTAGCAATTCTGGTGAACAACGAAGGTTTATTCTCGTTCATATCATTCCCTGAATCGACTCAATCCCTAGAAGCCGATTTCTTGCGACCTGAGCCTCCGGGATTTTTTCCACCGCCGTCTTGTTTGTTGACGGTTGCCCAAGCCCTACTTTCAGCTTCGTCCTTCGAAACGCCCTTTTTTCTATATGCTTTCTCTATATGATCAGCCTTTCGCTCTTGCTTTGAGGTGTATTTGCTTGTTCCGTCCTTCTTCCTCGGCATATTCTAAAGTCCTCCTTTCCTGCAGTTCAACTTCCTCCTTATGACCGAAATGACCGAAAATCGAACAAACTGTCGCTTGACCCTCTGAGTGCAACCGCTGTGCCATCTATGCGGTCTGATGCGGAAGCACTATGCAAATTGACACTAATGCTGGGTTCTAGTAGCCTCGTTTTATTGATTCAAAACTTAAACTTCTTAGGATCATAAGATTTGGCAAACCTTAAAAAACTCGAGCTTCCACCTCAAGGGTTGAACACGCTTTTTGGCGTTCAAGATCAAAACATCAAGTATCTAGAATCCCTTCTCGACGTGAGCATAGGTGCCCGCGGAAACGAGCTTCTTATCGACGGCGATGATCGGGACATAACAACGGTGGAGACGATCCTCCGTGAGTTCGCCGAGCTCTTCGACGACGGCAACACATTTACAGACAGGGAGTTGCGTGATGCTTTCAAGCAGATCGCTGAAGACCGAGCTTATAGCCTCAAGGATTATTTCCTCAAAGCTCGGTTCAATCCCTCAGGTAAAAAGCAAGTGGCCCCGAAAACCGCGAACCAGCGCAAGTATCTCGATGCTATAGCAGCAAACGATCTAGTATTCGGTATCGGCGTAGCCGGTACTGGCAAGAGTTTCCTTGCGGTCGCTATGGCGGTCGACGCTTTGTTCAAAAAGCAAGTCAGCCGGATCATCCTGACACGTCCGGCCGTTGAAGCGGGAGAGCGTCTGGGGTTCCTTCCCGGGGATCTTCAGGAAAAGGTCGACCCTTACTTAAGACCGCTGTACGACGCCCTCTTCGATCTGGTTGATTCTGAAAGGGTCACAAAAATGCTCGAGAAGCGCATTATCGAGATCGCTCCGCTGGCCTTTATGCGCGGTCGTACGCTTGCAGACGCATTTATCATTCTAGATGAAGCCCAAAACACGACCAGCGAGCAGATGAAAATGTTCCTTACACGGATCGGCTTCGGTTCAAAGACGGTCGTCACCGGTGACAAGACGCAGATCGATCTGCCGCGAGGGCAAAAGAGCGGCCTGAAAGAGGCTGAGCACATTCTTGCGGGCCTCGAGGGGATCGAATTTACATACTTCGACGAAACTGACGTCGTTCGCCACAAACTTGTTCAGTTGATCGTCAAGGCGTACGAGAGTCACTCCAATAATTCCGATGATGAAGATCGAAATGCCTGAACAACTAACTAAGGTCGTCAGCTCTGGATGAATGAATCAAATGTTGTAAATCTCCAACGAAAAACCTCCCTCGACGTCAAAGTCTTCCAATCTTTTCAAGCGGCGTTGTCTTCGGATGTTGTCGAGGCAGCCGAGGCTCGTTTTACCATTGCCTTTATTTCCGACCGCCGTATGAAGGAGCTAAACAAAGATTTTCGTGGCATGGACACTACAACCGACGTGCTTTCATTTCGACACGAACCGGATCAATTCGACCCTGATCACGACAATCTCGGCGACATTGTAATTTCCGTCGAGCAAGCTCTGAATCAGGCCAAAGAAAATGCCCTCCCGCTGGAAACCGAGATCAAGCAGCTTATTCTTCACGGGCTGCTGCATTTGTGCGGATACGATCACGAGACGGACGACGGTGAGATGAACGCACGCGAGCTTCAACTTCGGGAGCATCTGAGGATCAGCAGATAGTCAATGTCGCAAGTGACAAAACGAAGAGTGGCTGTGACAGTGAGACAAGCGGTTTTAGAACTCTTCATCTCACCATTCATCTATGCTACTCTTTCGGCTAACCTCTTATGTCCAAAACAAATAAAACCGCTGATCCATGCGTGATGATCATATTCGGAGCGACCGGTGACCTGACCAAACGAAAGCTTTTCCCCGCCCTCTACAATCTGGCGAAAGATGGTCACCTGCCGGAGAGATTTTCGATCATAGGTGTTGGCCGTCAGGAATTGGAGAATGATGAGTTTCGAGATCAAGCCGCAGCCGACCTGCGCGAATTTGTTCAGAATAAGCCTGATCCCAAATTGTTTAAGTGGTTCGAGGAGCGTACCTATTACACGGGCGGCGACTTTGACGATGATAAGAAGCTCTTTGGCGATATAAAGTCCCTAGTCGCTGAGGTTTGCAAGAGGCACGAGATACCCGAGAATTTCTTCTATTATCTGGCAACGCCGCCTAATCTGTTCGCCAATGTCGCTGCAAAGATCGTAAAGAACGGGATGGGGAAAGAAGAGGACGGGAACTGGCGCCGGTTCATATTCGAAAAACCATTCGGCCACGATATTGCGTCCGCAAAGAGCTTAAATGAAGCGTTGCTCAAATTGCTTAACGAACGGCAGATATATCGGATCGACCATTATCTCGGCAAAGAAACCGTCCAGAACATATTGGTGTTCCGCTTTGGCAACTCTATTTTCGAACCCATATGGAACCGCAACTATATCGACCATGTTCAGATCACGGTAGCTGAGAAGCTGGGCGTTGAACAGCGCGGCGGATATTACGACGCAGCCGGCGCCCTGCGAGATATGATCCCTAATCACATCTTTCAGCTCGTGACCCTTTCGGCGATGGAACCGCCGGTATCATTCGAAGCAAACGCGGTTCGTGATGAACAGACGAAGATCCTGCAGGCGATAAAATGCTTTGCTCCTGAGAACGTACTCAAGGACGCGGTTCGCGGTCAATACGCCGAAGGGACGATCGGCGGTAAAGCAGCCGCCGCATATCGAAGCGAGGAAAGGGTCATGCCGGAATCGAACACGGAAACCTATGCTGCGCTTAAACTTTCGATCGACAATTGGCGTTGGGCTGACGTACCGTTCTATATTCGCACCGGAAAGCGTATGCCGGCTAAACATTCGAGCATCTTAATTCAGTTCAAGAAAGCACCATTTGTTCTTTTCCGCGACACGCCCGTCGAGCGACTGACGACGAACCGCATCGTGATCCATATTCAGCCAGATGAAGGTATCACGCTTCATTTCGGGGCGAAGATCCCGGGGCCCGTTGTTAACATGGGCGCAGTTGATATGGACTTCAATTACGTTGAACATTTTGGCGAGCAAATCAGCACTGGCTATGAACGCCTGCTATTCGATTGTATGATCGGCGACGCGACGCTCTTCCAGCGGGCGGATATGGTGGAAGCGAGCTGGAACATAGTCACTCCGATCCTTGATGTATGGAGCGCGATACCTGCGCGGGATTTCCCTGACTATGTGGCCGGAAGCTGGGGTCCCGAGGAGGCAGACGATCTGCTGGAACGTGATGGCCGCGTATGGAAGAACATGGAACTGTAAACCATGGTCAATGTTTGTCGTGCTTTGCCGAAATGTGTCTAACACATTACAATTATCGAAAATATGGAGATCGAGTTAGTAGTTGCGGCTTTGCTTCTCGTAGGACTGGTCTTTCTTGCAACGATCGATATGGCATTGTCGCACCAATCGGACGTCACGCTTCGCCGAATTGCGGCCGACGCCGATGAGGTTGAAAATTCGGGACTGGCTAATTTTCTTCGACAGATCCTCGATGATCGTCCAAAATTCCGATTTGCCTTAAGCTTCATAATCCAGATAATCCTGATCTGCTTTGCCATCCTAACCACACTTATCTTGCTCAGGTTTGACCCAACCTACGCGGAATTGTTGACATATGGACTTATCGGCGCCCTGATCGGAACTGTACTGTTTCGACAGATCATTCCGCGCATCATCGTCCAAAACAATTCCGAGAAAAAGCTTTTGTTCCTATTGCCTGTGATCCGTCCGCTCTATTCGGTCGTTTCAATGTTTGCCGGTCCGTTCGTTTCGCGGTCCGAAGCGCGAGAGAGACAGAAACTTGAATCCTCACTGACACCAGATCCCGACGAAAAGGTTGACGATAATGCGGACGAGTTTCAAGCGTTGATGGAAGTCGGTGAAGCTGAAGGGATTATCGAAGAAAAGGAACGTGAACTGATCGAAACAATGGTCGAGTTTAGCGACACACGCGCCGGCGAGATCATGACGCCGCGAACTGAGATCTGCGCCTTGCCACAGAACTCGACTGTTCAAGCGGCACGCGATCTGATCATATCCGAGAAGTATTCCCGACTTCCGGTTTACCGTGATTCCATCGACAACATCGAGGGCGTGATCTATGTCCGCGACCTCCTGCTCGCCTGGTCGGACGGTAAAGAAGATCAGCCTATCAGCGAGATGCTCCGCGAAGCCTATTTTGTGCCGGAAACGAAATCTGCAGCCGAATTACTGAAATCGATGCAGTCCAATCATATTCAGATCGCGATCGTCGTTGATGAATATGGCGGAGTTGCGGGCATCATTACGGTCGAGGACATACTTGAGGAGATCGTGGGCGAGATCGAGGATGAGGATATCGAGGATGAAGAGATCATTGAGATAATTGAAGGAGCCGACGGTTATTGGGACGTGCTCGGTTCGACTGAGATCGATAAGATCGAACGGCTGCTGGACATTGAGCTTGAGGACGAGGAAGTTACAACGATCGCAGGCCTGGTTACGAG
>JBAUGL010000113.1:0-10673 GCA_049679665.1 Pyrinomonadaceae bacterium
ATATCCGAATTCGGTGCTAAAGAAAGAAGCTGAGGAACGACTCAAACAGGTTCAGGATAATCTTGGGCTTCATAACCTGTTAATCGCAAATTATTACTACACGCTGGCGGTTGACCAAAGTAAAGGCGGCCTGAAAGGTGCGCAGTCACGGTACCGGGAGATAATGGACAAGTATCCAGACTTCAGCTTCATGGACGAGGCATTGTACAAACTTGCGGTAACTTATCTGATAGAAGAGGAAACGGACCAGGCGGCACGATATTTTCAGGACATCGTTCGGAACCATCCGAACAGCGACTACGTTGAAAAATCCAAAGAGCAGCTTGGGCTGATCGGGGCCACTGTTCCCGAGCCGAACCCCGTTCGAATAAAGATACTGCCACCGGAGGACAAGTCGTTTTTCCAGAATTTTAAGAATCAGTTCTTCGGTATCTATCCGATGACGATCGACAAAAATGGCGTCTTGATGACACGCGATTTTGACAAAGAGAAGTTCGAACTGATCGATCAGATAATCAAAAACGAAGGGGATATATTGGTAAACCAGATCCCTCAGGCTCTGACGACCGTAATCTCGCAACGCCAGATCGATCAGCCGCCAGCTCAGGACTAGTTTGCCGATGAAATTACCCAAGCTTCTATTTTTGACCCTCGCATCGATCACGCTGGCGGGCAATACGGCTGTAATATTGACGGCTCAAACGTCGACGGAAGTACCCACCACTGCTAAACTCTCCGAGTCGCTCGCCCGGACTGTCGCGGAACGCGTGCCTGGAGTGGAGGTGTCGCGCGAACGACGTGAACAAGCTTTCGCCAAGCTTCTTGAAGCACAGGGATACATTTGGAGGTCGCATCCATCGAGGGCAATGGCCAGTGTGCCTCCATTCGCCCAGTCCGCAAAGAGCGCTCTTTTGAAGGCGATCGAGGCTGATCCAAATCTTGCCGAGGCGTATACCGCATTAGCTGAACTTGCCTTGACGACACCACCGAATGACGTAGATGACGCTATTGGGCTGGCTTCGATAGCGACGAAACTAGCGCCAAACAATTTTGGCGGCCATCAGATCCTCGCGCGCTTGTTTACGTATAAAAGCTCACTAAACAGCGGCACCCTCGATCCGATGTATTCTGCCAAGGCGGTTGCGGAATGGAAAGAGATAACCAGACTTGACCCAAGAAACGCGGAGGCGTGGGCATTTATGAGTGAGTTCTACGGGAGAACCGGAAAGCCGCAGGAACAAATCGCGGCGCTCCGAAAATGGGTAAGTTCTTCGTCGCCGCTGGATGTTCAGTTCTACCGGGGCGTGATGGGGTCCAGTGAAGACCTTTCCTCGGAAAGCGCGTCACTCAAACTTGGTTCAGCATTACTGTATAGTGGCAATGCGACTGAGGCGGTTAGCGTGTTGAGTCTTTTGGTGTCAGAGAACCCCGAGAACGCGGCGGCTGTTGATCTTCTGCGGGAGGGGTTGAGTGCGTCAGATCCGACGTCAGCCGAGATCGCAGTGGAGGCCCTTAAACAAGCAATCTACGCCAAACCTGAAAACACGTCGCTGATCGACCTGTTGGCCGGAATCTACCGGAGATCAGGAAAATATGATACCGCCGTAAAACTATTGAAGGATTCGTCATTGAAACTATCAGAACAGAATCACTCGGCAGCCTCGAGTTTTCAAATGACACTCGGAGACGTGTATTCCGATCAGGATCAATACGATTTTGCCGTCGCCGCTTTTGAAAGGGCCCTCGAATTGAGGAATATCACAGAACCGGCAAAGCTTCCGGACAACGATCGCGAATTCGCATCGATCATTTTTGAACGGCTGATCCGCTCCCATAATAATGCAAACTCGGATGCCGGGGTCCATTCGACGATCGCTCGCGCTAGGGCTCTGTTCGGACCGGACGACTTGTTCGCGGACCGACAACTCATCGGGTATTATCGCGGGACAGGGGAAAAGCCTAAGGCATTGGCCGCGGTGCGTTTATTGCGCGGTAGATTTCCAAACGATTATGGCTTTTTAAGAATCGAAGCAGGAATTCTTACCGACAGCGGCCGGGTCGACGAAGCAATCGGCCTTTTGCAAACGGCGATTCGGTCGCGTATGGGCGAGATCGGTGCCGCAAAGCGCGGAACTGATGACAGTTTCGTCGAATATTTGTATATTTCTCAGCTTTATAATCAGGCTGACCGAGGCAAAGACGCTGCCGTCGCCGCAAAACAGGCCTTTGCTTTTGCAAACGGCAGCGAGCGGAAACAGATAGCGAAACTCACACTTGCTGCCGCGCAGCAGACATCTGGCGAGTTAAAGGCCGCGGAAGATACAATTAAGGATATCCTGAAACAATCGCCGCGAAACCCGATTGCGCTGAATAACCTAGGTTACTTTCTTTTGGAACGAAATGAGCGGATCGAAGAAGCATTAACACTTATCCAAAAAGCGATAACGATCGATCCAACCAACCCCTCATTTCTCGATAGTCTTGGTTGGGCCTATTTCAAACTCGGTAATTTGGAAGCGGCGGAAAAAAGCCTAAGAAGTGCGGCTAGGATCAATTCTGGTTCGGCGACTATCTTTGATCATCTAGGTGATGTTTACGATCGACAGGGAAGGTTTGAATCAGCTCGGGCGGCGTGGAAGAAGGCCCTTGCGTTAGCATCCAACTCCGACGACGTTATTCGGCTCAGATTGAAACTGAAGCAAAAGTAATTCGCGTGAGAATTAGGTCAGACAAAAAAGCAGCTCCGTAATGAGCTGCTTTTTTGCATTATCTTATGGCTCAGGCGTCGGAGCCGGTTCGGGCTCATTTCGACGTTTCAGTTTCGGAGGTCCATCCGGCGAAGAGCTGGATTCACCCTTCGCATCAACCGGCTCCACCGATTCGGGCTGTCGGCGTTTGAGTGTCGGTCGTGTTTCGCCATCTTCGGCATCGTCATAGTCAGAGGAAATTCCAGCCTTCGCATTCGTAAGCTTCATCAGGTGCCCCTTCACCCGCTGAAATTCTGACGTACTAATAACATATTCATCTTTTTCCGGAAAACGAGCGACTAGCGCGAGGCTGTCATCTCGACGCTCGATCGATTGCGGGTGCGTTGAAAAGAGTTTTGAAATAGCACTTGGCTTTTTCTTCTTTTGCGATGCCAGTTTTTCGAACATCGTCGACATCGCCGTTGGGTCATATCCGGAGGCGTATAAATATTGAACGCCAAGAACGTCGGCTTCAACTTCGGCGCCTCGGCTGAACTTCAACGCTGCAAGACCGGCAAGAATGCCGCCGCCATTCTGCAGAACGGTGCTTACGATCGGACCGCCGAAAATGATTCCAGCCAATGCTCCATAGTTGATCAGCGTGCCTTTGCCCTGATTCTCCATAGCGTGCCTGGCCGCAACGTGAGCGATCTCGTGCGCCATAACGCCCGCGATTTCCGCTTCGTTGTCCGCAGCGAGGATCAGGCCACGATTTACAAAGAAGAACCCACCCGGAAGCGCAAATGCATTGACCTCATCACTGTCGATGACCTTGATCGTGAACGGAACCTTTGCATCTGAATGAAGAACGACGTTTTGGCCAACACGATTTACGTATTCAGTAACGACCGGGTCTTCGACCATTTTGGCCTGCTGCTCGACCTGAAGGGCGATCTGACGGCCAATTGCCATTTCACGTTCCTGTGATCCGCCAAGCCAACCGAAAAACTTATCAGATCCGCCGTTGATCTTCCTCTTACCGATAAGCGTAGGATCCTCTTTCGACGATAGGGACTTTGGGGCCGATTTCTCCTGTTCGACACGCTTATCGGTATTGGCCGCCTGTGCTGGATCCTTTTCCCTTTCGCCTTCGCTTTGACCGAAGGCCGGAATCGGAATGCCCGCGGTGATACCGAGAATGACACTAAACGTAAGCAAATACGCGCCAACCCAACGCATCAAATCTCTCTGCATTATCTTTTATGCCTCCCAATCAACGCCAGATCATCCAATTATAGTATTTCGATCATCCGCGTTTCAATGTATATTGGATGCCAAACACCCGATTATCGTTGCGAAACGAAAAAAAGAATAAGTTAATTCTGTACCGATCTCTGACGTTGGATGTTCGCGATGATCGGCGGGTTCCAACTGTTGGACTTTTCCATTATATTTGAGGGATATGACGAAGGTGTCAATTATAGGTTCGGGTAGAGTCGGAGGTGCGTTAGCGGTTGCATTGGTTAATTGTGGGTATTCGATCCGAGACGTGGTTTACCGAACTGAAAAGCCTGTTGACATTTACGTGAGCAGGATCGGCGCAAGACTCCTCTCTATAGATAATCTCGACGAGATCGACGCCGATATCATATTTGTAACAACTCAAGACGCGCAGATCAGCAGCGTTGGTGACGCACTCGCCAAATCCTTGCAGGGGGCTCCGACGGTATTTCATACCAGCGGATCACTTTCATCCGAAGTACTCGGACATTTGCGTTCGATCGGCTGTAGCGTTGGCTCGATCCATCCCCTTGTGGCCGTTAGTTCACCCTTGATGGGCACTGATCGCTTCAAAGGAGCCTATTTTTGTGTCGAGGGCGATCAGATTGCTGAAAACCTAGCGAAAAGGATCGTAACGGATCTGGGCGGACATTCATTCACGATCCCCGCTGAGCTAAAGGCGCTATATCATGCAAGCGCGGTAATGGCTGCCGGTCATATTGTTGCTTTGGCCGATGCCGCTATTGAAACTCTGACGGCGTGCGGACTCGATCGAAACTTCGCACGAAGGATTCTGCTTCCATTGATCGGAAGTACGGCGGACAACCTTCAAGCGCTGGATACGGCTGATGCATTGACCGGTCCGTTCGCAAGACGTGACGTGCAAACATTTGAACGGCATTTGGCATCTATCGAGGAGAATGTTACCGATGAGATACGCGAAATATATCTTTGTTTGGCCATGCGGTCGGCCGAGTTGGCGTCCCGATCCGACACCGATCTTAAAGGCTCGCTGACCTTACTAGAAAATATCTCTATGGCTAAACGAAATGCCAAGTGTTAAAATGAGGTGAGAATCAGGATCGCGAAAAAGATGGTAAAGCAAAATAAGCAAGCCTTTACGAAGGAACGCGAAATATTTTTGGAACATATTCAAAAGGCCGGCCTGCGCCGGACGGGGCAACGCGATCTCATCATGGAGATATTCCTTCGAACCGAAGATCATCTGACGAGTGAGGACTTATATTGGCTGGTTCAAAAAGAGGATCCGAGTGTTGGCCACACTACGGTCTATCGGACGCTCAAACTCCTGACGGATGCCGGACTAGCGCGAGAGGTCAGGTTTGGTGATAACCGGACTTATTACGAACATCATTATAATCACCAGCACCACGATCATATGATCTGCACCGAGTGCGGAAAGGTGATCGAATTCTTCTCACAGGATATAGAATCGCTGCAGGAGCAAATGGCCGAGAAATTTGATTTCACGCCAACACACCATAGCCTTCGAATGTGGGGAATATGTGCCGATTGCCGAGCTAACGCCAGCGATGTCCACAGTATGGCATCGGGCGCACAGCCGCGAGTAAAGGTGAGATCAGTTGTTGGCAGTTAACGCGGATGGCTGAAGTTGACATTAAATTTGAACGTGAGAACCGACAGGGAACCCTCGCCGTCGGTGCATATATTATTGACGCTTTCAAGCGACTTGGAATTCGGCTCGACGAAGAATGCGACGCGGCGAACGGGCACCACGTATGCTCGGTGACGATTCTCTCAGGCGTAGATTTGCTTTCGCCGCGTACAACAGACGAAATTAATCGTCTTGGAACCGGACCACGATCACGGAAACGCCGGTTTGCTTGTCACGCCAAGCTTGATTTGCCCGGAGAAGTAGTAATTATGACAAGTGAAAAAAAGCGAGACACATCTGAAAAAGTAAGTGACAAGAGCGAAGATTATCGAAAAGACTTTGCTGGCTTGCCGCTCGAAAAGAAGATCGCTGATCTCCTTCAGCTTGAGGCGATAACCTTGGGCGAAACATTCACATTCGTGCTCAATTCACCGTTGAAAGTATTTGAGAAAGCTATGGATGTAATGGCCGAATTCGGCCTGAAACTTGAAAAAGAGGCTAAGGACGCGGCCCGACCAGAGGAACATAAATCCAAGTCCGCCAAAGCGCCGCCTAGGTCCAGTAGTAGGAGTAGGACGAAAAAAAACACCGCCTCTGAACAGAAAAGCGCAGACGCAAAGTAGGCGATTCGGGTAAAAAATGTCGAACGACAACAAACTTGAAAAACGGCTGCCGGCCGTGATCAAAGAAAAAGGTCAATATCTCTTGGCGTTTGGCGTTGTTAGTTCGATGTTGCTGGTAGCCGGTTTTCCGACGTTCGTCATTTTCTTCTTCGCCGTTTTCGCATATTTTTTGTGGAAAGTATTCTCCTCGGGCTCAAGAAACGAGGCACGAGAGATCTTCGAGTTCTATTTTAGTGCCAACGAAATGCTCCGCGACGACGACCGTCGGTGGTTTGGATTTGAGCTAAATGAGGCCGCCTCACGCGGTGAGATGCTTCTCAAAACGATGCATTCGGCGCCGCCCCTCCTTCATTTCACACTTGGAGCTCTATACAACAAGATCGGAAACCACAAAGCAGCTATCGACCACCTTGCACCGCTTATCGAAGGAGAAGGGATCAACGAGGCGTACTATGCTTATGCGACACCTGAATTGAGAAACTACGTCCGAATACTACGGAAGATTGAGCGAGAGCCCGCCGAGGCGCCGATGACCTCCGCCGCCGTCCGCGCTTTGGAACGTGCGAGGAAATATAGAGGCCCGGCGATTTTAGAGGATAGCCGTACAAAATGGGGCGTCGAGGTGAAGTCAGAATCGGTTCCGAACGAAAACCGCACATTTCCGTTCGCGGAAACTTCCGCGGCCATACAGCGTTTTCCCGACACAACGGAGGCGACTTATGCGGGAGATGTTTCGGCCTTGGCACAGCCACGATTCCAGGATGATGTGCCCGACCCAAAAGCTCGACCGCGGAACCGCAAAAAGATCCGGTCAGACGATCCGTTCGCAAATCGCAAACCCATCTCCGAGGTTCTCCATGACATTTACGATAGAAACGTTCAATAACAGGGCAGCGGCGCTCAAATTCCGAAGAAGTTTTTTATCGATCGCAAGACGCCGCGTACTTCGTCAGTTATGTGTTCGGTAGCCGGCTGCTCGACCACGAGGAGTTTCTGGCGCTCCTCCATTATCTCGCTGATGGAACGCACTAGGTCCGGATTGATGTCAAACAGTCGTTTCAAGGCAGATTTCTTGATCTGGAGGACCTCGGTCTCTTCCGACGCAACAACTGTTGCCGATCTTGGCTGACCCGTCAATAGGCTCATTTCGCCAAAGAAGTCGTTTTCCCTCAGTTCATTGACCGTTTTGGGCGAACCCATTTCCGGGATCTGAACCTTTACCTGCCCGCGAATTATCACGAACATTGAATTGCCTTCTTGTCCCATTCTTACGATCGGCTCCATCGGCGCGAAAACACGCACCGCAGAGGCTTTAGCAAGCTGCTCGGTTTCTTCATCGGAAAGTGGAGCAAATATCGGGATATTGCTGAGCCGCTCAGTCACCGAATCGACGAATTGCTCTACGGTTGCCTCAGGACGCTTCTTCTCGATATATACGGAGCGTGTTGGGAATGCAAATTCGAGACCCTCGCGCTGAAAAACGTACCAGATCTTTTGACGGACCAAAGCGTCGGTGTCATTGAACCGTCGATAGTCATCAGGCCAATATTTGACCTCCCAATCAATCGCGTTCTCACCTAGATCTCGGATCCTAACGATCGGCCGCATTTTCGATGATACGTTTTCGACCTGACGGACAGCCTCGCGAATGAGTTGTGCGGTTCTTGCAGGCGAAATACTGTAAAGTGTGTTGAATGTTACAAGACGAGCGTTCAAGTTGTCGTGCGGAGAAACCTCGATCATTTCCTTTCCAAGTACTGCGTTACTTATTACGAGCAGTTTATTTTGAAAGGTTCGTATTTTGACGCCGCGCCAAGAAACGCTTTCAACTATTCCGGTTTCCCTGTGTGCGATGTTGACAACATCTCCTACCTGAAATGGAGCGTCAGCTTGAAGGGCTATCCCGGCAAAAAGGTTCCCGAGCGTATCCTGCAGGGCCAGGCCGACGACGATACCGAGGATCGCGGATCCCGTGAACAGCGGTGCGAGCTGTACACCAGGGTACTGTGACTGGAAGATAATGAAAAACGCTACTACGTAAATAATGATGGAGAAAACAGTCTTCAAAAGTGACGAAATTTCTGACTGTCCACTTCGGAATGCATTGCCAAATATCAGATAGCCAATGAACCGGACTATCGAGATAACGAGCGCCATCCACAATATTATCTTTAGGATATGAAGAATATTGACGAAAAGGCTGACCGATGTCTCTATCATCATTCCGGGCGGGCTGCCGTCACTCGTCACAGTACGGCCTTCCGAGGTAAACGACAATCCAAAATTTTCAAGAAAATAAAGCTGAAGCCAGTTCTCGACGAATGGCAATCCAACGAGGAGGATGAGTACGATCACAACGGCGAATCCAAAGAAGTAAATCGCCCTTTTCTTTAATTCCTGGGAAGGCATATGAAGTAAGTACTAAAAGATATCAGCAATCGTTTTACCAATCAACATCAATGAAAGTACCGACACCACGCCAGTTATCGTCCATGCAAGAATATTGAAACCGAAATTGTTGCGATGCTTGCCCAATACCTCCGATTTGCTCGAAAGTACGACGATCGCGACAAGCAGAACGGGCAGCAGAAGGCCGTTTATTGTCTGTGTTAAGATCAGCAGCCTAATCTGAGGAATCCCGGGGATGAGAGCGATGATGCCGCCGACAAGGATCAAAGCGGTAAAGATGCTCAGGAAGATGGGTGCCTCCCGAAAGGATCGCGACAAGCCCTTTTCGAACCCCATCGCCTCGCTCAACGAATAGGCCGTAGCGAGCGGCAGAACGCCCATCGCGAGCATTGCAGCACCAAAAAGCCCGAAGGCGAAAAGGTATTTAGCATATACTCCGGCAATCGGTACGAGCGACTCTGCAGCCGTCGTGGCAGAATCAATATGCATAATGCCCTGCCGATGAAGCGTTGCGGCAGTGCATATAACGATAAATGCCGCTATAACGCAAGCGAAGATGGTTCCGGCGATCGCGTCGACGCGAGCCAGCGGCAGGTCGTTCTCATCCAATTGTTTTTCGACAACTGACGATTGAACGTATACTTGCATAAACGGCGTAATGGTTGTTCCGATCAGCGCCATGATCGTGAACAGTACACCTGTTTCAAGCGGGACCGCCGGTTGCGAAAACCCGACGAACACCTCTTCCCAATTTGGTTTTGCAAGGATAGCGGATACAACGTAGCACAAGAACACGAGCGACATGGCAAGAAAAACACGCTCGACACGCCGCTGCGAGCCTTTAACAACCAGCCACCAGATCAGGCCTGCGACAAGCGGAACCGAGATAAGCCTGGGTATACCGAGAATTTCAGATGCCTGAGCGATCCCTACAAATTCCGATATGATAACGCCGGTGTTCGCTATTAGAAGGGCTAGCATGACAAGCGCCGTCCATCTTACGCCGAATTGCTCGCGGATCAGGTCGGAAAGACCCTGTCCGGTGACAACTCCCATCCGAACGCACATCTCTTGGACGACGATCAGACTAACAACCATCGGGATAAATACCCACATCAGGGAATACCCGTAAGCGGCCCCGACACTTGAATACGTTGCTATTCCACTCGCGTCATTTCCAGCATTGGCGGCGATAATGCCGGGGCCAAGAATCGCTAGATATGTAAGTAATCGCTTCTCGGTGAGACGACGGCCGACCCGCCTCGGCAAAACGCTGGCCGCACGTACAACATTCCTTGGTGAGAAGCGTGAAAGGCTCATTTCTATTACTGTCGCCGTCCGTCATGTCGCTGATATCATATCGCCGAATAATCGAATATAGCGTTATTGTGCCAAAATAGAAAAGCGAATTGTAGGAATTTGTCTTCGCATCGAAGACATTCGATTTTGATAGGAAAACAGATTTTGATAAAGTTCCGTTATGAGATCAATTTTGGCCAAACGATCAGTCTGTGTCTTTCTAATATTCCTATTTTTGACTGCAAGCTTTCCGCCCGGAGGTTGGGTCTACGCGTCATGGCGAGATCCAGTGCGTGGTAAGCACGCGATGGTTGCATCACAGCACGAACTCGCCTCGAAGATCGGCGTTGATGTTCTAAAGAAGGGCGGGAACGCTGTCGATGCGGCTATCGCTGTCGGCCTCGCACTCGCGGTCGTATATCCGGAGGCTGGCAATATCGGCGGTGGTGGCTTTATGCTCTTGCGAAAGAAGAGTGGGGAGACTGTGACGATCGATTACCGTGAAATGGCGCCGGCCGCCGCCAACAGGGATATTTATCTCGATAAAGACGGCGAGCTGATCAAGGGCGAAGGTTCATCTGTGATCGGTTATAGGGCGTCAGGAGTTCCCGGAACTTTGGCGGGCTTCGATCTAGCCTTCAAAAAGTATGGGTCCGGCAAAATAAAATGGAGTGAACTTGTGCAGCCGGCGAGGCTGCTGGCACAGAATGGTTACAATCTTTCGCATAGGCTTGCAAA
>JBAUGL010000114.1:0-22484 GCA_049679665.1 Pyrinomonadaceae bacterium
CACTTAGGTTGTGGGCCACTCCCGTCATAAAGTCAATCTTTTGAAGCCTCGACCGAGAAACCCCGTTAATTATTCGCTGCGTCTGTTTTCGAACAGTGCTTCTCGAACGCACTCAGAAGTGCCTGAGCAATAACAGCAGGGGGACGGCCTTCGAGGTCTTTGCGTTCAAACATCTCGACCAATTTCCCATCTCTAAGAAGCCCGATCGACGGCGACGAAGGCGAGTATCCTTCAAAAAAGTTACGGGCCGTATCAGTTGCATCGATATCGGCACCGGCAAACACCGTGATCGAACGGTCTGGCTTTGCTTCCGACGAGTTAAGAGCCATAGCAATTCCGGGCCGAACGCCGCCCGCGGCACAACCGCAAACCGAATTGACCACGACCATTACCGTACCGTCTGTATTTGCGACCGCATCCGATACGGCAACGGACGTCTTCGTTTCTTCGATCCCGATCTGTGCAAGCTCGGCTCGCATTCCCTGGATCATTATTTCCGGATAAGGCATAAGTTTATTAACTCCAATTAATTAGTATCAAAATAGCCAATCTGCGATTCTTGACCTTTTTTTCAAGTATTCAACAGGACGCTCAACTAGTCAAGCCGATGAAAGACGCGTAGACCGGTTGCCGGCAGTCGTAATATGCCCTAAACTTTTTGTTTGGTTCACATCCACAATGGCTATCGAAACCGAGAAAAAATACCGTATTAACGAGGAGCGTCGTGCCGAGGTTATTGCAAAACTCGAAAAACTCGGGGCGGCTTACGTGAGCGACTGTTTTGAGGAAAATTTCCTGCACCGCGGCGGCGTACTCGACGAACGGCGTGCGATGCTTCGCCTCCGAAAGATAGGCGGCGAAGCGATTCTCACCTATAAAGAGAAAATTCGGAACGATTTGGATGTAAAACACAAGATCGAATTCGAAACGAGTGTTTCCGATGTTGATGCGATGGAAAAGATCATAGGGATGCTCGGTTACAGGCTCGCGGTGGTGTACGAAAAGCGCCGGCGAACCTGGCACTTGGACGACGTCGAGGTTGTAATGGACGAGCTGCCGTTTGGGCTTTATATGGAGATCGAAGGGACGTTCAAGGACATCGCGAATGCGGAAATCAGGCTCGAGATCGAAGATCTTGAACCCGAGGCCCGCGGATATCCGAGGCTAACTCTTAAGTATGGCAAACAAAAGGGAAACGTGTCGGAAGCACGCTTCGATAGATCAAAGACCGCTCAATAAATTATCTCTTTTCCGACGAACGACAATTGTGAGCTAAAGGCGTCCGCCGCTTTTGAATTGAGCCTTTGGTAGGTGCCGTGGGGGCAAAGAATCCTTGCGTTTGTATTGTCTCGCAGATAGGAATCAAGAAGTTCCTCCCTTATATATCGTCGAATCCCCTCATCCATTACGGGTACCACGACCTCCACACGTCTATCAAGATTGCGCTGCATCCAATCAGCACTCCCCAAGTAAACCTCGTCCTTGCCTTCTCCGCCGTTCGCAAAATAGAATATGCGGCTATGTTCAAGGAATCTGCCGATCACCGATCGAACTCGAATCGTAGGCGAGAGTTCTGAAATTCCAGGACGAAGCATACAGATTCCACGAATGATAAGGTCTATTTCGACTCCTGCCTTAGAGGCATCGTAGAGCTCAGTGATTATCTCAACATCGGTTAGGCTGTTTAGTTTTGCAATGATCCTTCCGCGCTTACCTTCTGCCTGATTCTTTGCCTCACGACGAATTAGCCTTATGAAGTTTTCTCGAAGGTTGACAGGTGCAACGAGCAGCCGGTTGTAAGCCGTTTGCTGGGAGTAACCGGTGAGGAAGTTAAACAGACTCGTCGCATCCTCGCCGATCTGTGGATCAGCTGTGAGCATTCCGAGGTCAGTGTATATCCGCGATGTCGTTGGATTGTAGTTCCCAGTTGCAAGATGAACGTAGCGCGTAAGCTTGTCGTTTTCTCGCCGAATGATCAACATCACCTTGGAATGTGTTTTGAGGGAATGAATGCCGTAAACCACGTGAACACCTTCGTTTTCAAGCCGGCGAGCCCATTCGATGTTGTTTTCTTCATCAAATCGGGCTTTCAATTCGACCAACGCCGTCACCTGTTTTCCGAGACGGCTAGCCCGCATCAGAGAATTCACTATCGGCGAGTCTTTCCCCGTGCGGTAGAGGCAGATCTTGATCGCCTGGACATTCACGTCTTCAGCGGCTTCTGCAATGAAGTCTGTAACGGTGCTGTATGCGGTGAAGGGGTGATGCAGAAGCACATCGTGACGCCTTACTACATCAAACATGCTCTTCTTATCACGAAATACCGATGGATGTACAAGAGGGATCGGTTTGTCCTTCAAATTTTGGCGCTCCAGCGAATAGATCTGCATTAGATCAGGAATGTCAACGAACCCTGAGGTTATGAATACGTCGTCGTCATCGAGGCCGAGACCGTCTGTTAATAACCGAAGCATCTTGGATGGCATCCCGCTGGAAGCCTCAAGGCGAACGGCAAACCGGTCTCGCCTCCGCTGAAGCTCACGTTCAAGAGTGCGGAGAAGGTCCCCGGCCTCATCTTCCCGTAGTTCAATGTCGGCATCACGCGTGACGCGAAAGAGAAACGGCTTGCTCGTCTTCATATGCGGGAACAGATCCCCGACATTCGCGGAAACCACCTCCTCCAATAGAGCAAACCTCGACTCGTTGTTGTTGATCGGTATTAGTCGAGGTACGGTCGCCGGAAGTTTGATCCGTGTAAATCGCCTCTGGCGGAAAAGATGTTTAAGGTTTTTTTGGGTAAAACTCCGATCCGGTTCAATGAAAAGTCCCAAATTTAGACTGAGGTTTGAAATGTACGGAAACGGATGGCTAGAATCCACTGACTGCGGAGTAAGGATCGGGAATAGATTATCACGGAAATATTTGTCGAGTTGCTTTCTCTCACTTCGATCTAGCGCAGCATACGATTCGATCACGATGCCGTGTTCTTTTAGGCCGGGAAGCACACGCTTATTCAGATGGACCGCTTGTTTTTTCAGGGTGGGTCGAAGGCGATGAGTGATCTGCCGGAGCTGTTCACCTGCTGTAAGCCCATCTGGCGACATCTCGGTTATCCCTTCTGCGATCTGCTCCTTCAGCCCCGAAACGCGAATCATAAAAAATTCATCGAGATTTGTCGAGAAAATCGAAAGGAATTTGAGTTGTTCGAGCAGCGGCAGGTCCTTTGCCAACGCCTCATTTAGGACTTGTTGATTGAACTCGAGCCAACTAAGTTCGCGATTGAACAGCGGATTCCCGTTATAT
Source organism: Pyrinomonadaceae bacterium (assembly GCA_049679665.1). Taxonomy (GTDB): domain Bacteria; phylum Acidobacteriota; class Blastocatellia; order Pyrinomonadales; family Pyrinomonadaceae; genus OLB17. Next base: position 3,304 of record JBAUGL010000114.1, read on the forward strand.
GTAGCGCGAGCCGACTTTGGATTTACATGATTTACTCGTTTAACGGTCGTGGTACCTGAGAGGCTCATAGAAACATATAAAATTATAGTTCAATTTAGAGGCCCCTGTATATTTCAGCGATGTTACATTTTTGTTAACCAGGCGGTCAGGGGAGTATCGAGATCGAGGACCCAACTGTCACCAAATCAAAAAGTTCTCCGATATCCGCGTCTTCCAAGGCCACACCGCCTTCCGTCCGATCGACAAGATTCCCGCCGCCTATTATTCTTCGATCTCTATCTTTCTGGCCGTGTCGCCGTCGCCCTCGATCCTCACGCGAATCACGCGATCCGAGGCATAGTTCATCTCCGACAGGCGTTCTGCCCATTCGATGATCACTACGGCACGTTCGTCGTCCAGAATGTCCTCGAGCCAGTCAAACGTACCTGCACTTCTTGAAATATCGAGCCGCCAAAGATCGACGTGATAGACGTCCATCCGGGCCCGATACAGGTTCACCAGCGCGAAACTCGGGCTCGTCACTTCGTCGATATCGAAATCGATTGCAGCCAAAATACCCTTTGTGAACAGTGTCTTGCCTGCGCCCAAACCACCGAAAAGCAAAATGACTTCCCCACCCGTCAACGATCGTCCTAACTCAAGACCGATCTCGAAAGTTTCTTCGGCTGAATTGCCGGTTCTCTTCTCGATCATCCGATCTCAAGCCCGATCTGCGAAAACCATGTATGTTTGTCCCAATACCCACGCTGAAGCACTATCTTGTCGTCCTTGAACAGAAAAAATCCACATCCGCGGAGTTCAAATGAACGCCCAGTCGGATGGTTCCCGTAAAACTCCCCTTTGAATGTGCCGCCTCCTATCCATTCCCAGGCCGCTCGGTTTCCATCGCCCATCAGATTTTCGACTTTGGCCCATGCATCGGGAAAGCCCGTGAAAAATTCGCGGGTGTCGCTTTTGATCTGCAGTCGTCCGATCGCCGGATCCCCCGCAGCAACCTGAAAATTCACTGCATTTTCCGCGTAACGGTTCGTAACTGCGTCCAAGTCCTTGCCATTGAAGTCCGCTATCCAGCTTTCTAACAGCATCTTACTGTCCCTCATAATTTTCACAGACCTGAATTCTATCAATTGCCTCCGTTAGGCTTTCCCGGACATCGGAAGCTGTCATCACTCGCCGGCCGTACTTTTCTTCCGCAATGTCGCCAGCGACACCGGCGATGTATACGGCCGCCACGACCGTTTCAAAGATATCCACATGGAACTTCACGGCCTGTGCCAGAAAGCCCGCCAGTATCCCCATCAGAGTATCGCCGTTCCCTGCCTTGCCGAGGCCTGAATTGCCTGTTGGATTGATCACTACCCGTCCATCCGGGTCTGATATTAAGGCCCGTTCGCCCTTGAGCAGCAATATCACATTGTGTTTGACTGAAAAGTTCCGGCAAGCTTCGACCCTGTCTTCCACCTTTTCTTTTCCCTTCAATCCGAGCAGCCGGCAGAATTCACCTTCGTGAGGTGTAAGTATCAACGGACGTTCCACCGAGCCTTTCAGTTTGAACGGCGAAAGAGCGTTCAATCCATCAGCATCGATCACGACCGGAGTTTGCCTATTTTCAACAACTTTCGTGACGAACTTCTTTGTGCTTATATCGCCGGAGGAAAGTCCACTGCCGATCGCAACTACATCAACACCATCAAATAGTCCGGAGAGCTCGTCATATGCCTTTTCACCAATAGTTCCCCGCGTGGTCGCCGACACGGGACGGACTATTACTTCGGGCGATACACGAGAGGCAATAGACGTATGACTCGATTCCGGCACGGCCAAAGTTACAAGCCCGACTCCGGACCGGATAGCCGAATTTCCACAGAGTACTGCAGCTCCCGTATAGCTCGACGAGCCGGCTATTATCATCGCATGGCCACGCAGATTCTTATATGAGTCCGACGAGAATTCGGTCCGTGCTAGCCAATCGATCGCGTCCTGAATTTCAGCCAAATACAATTGCGATCGAGTTTGTGCAATAAGTTCACACGGAGTGCCAATGTGGGCAACATGAAGTCCTCCGTTAAATGTTGAGGCAGGTGGGAGGACGTTGGCCGGCTTTGGCGCGGTAAACGTTACCGTCTGGTTGGCACGAGCGCAAAGCCCTATCCGCAGCGGATTGTCAGCTTCAAGTCCCGAAGGTAGATCGAGTGAAATTACCAACGTCTCGGAAGCATCGCGGTTTTCACTGAATGCATCTATGTAGGCTGTTACCTGTTCACAGATACCCTCCAGCGGCCGTTTGAGTCCCGTACCGAACAGAGCGTCAACAATGACGTCCGGGTCGTCACAGTGAAAGTTCACGCTGTCATACTCGAGCCATTCGTCAAGTGATGTGATCTCTTCAAACGCAAGGTCCGATTGGGTCAGTTCGAGGCCTTCCGCGTTCGAGATGCGTTCAAGGATCTCCAAATTCGTCCGTGCGTCGCCTGATGTTTCGGAAACACGTCCAAAGAGGCATACCTCAACATCCGCACCTTCCTGCCATAAGATTCGAGCTGCGGCCGCACCGTCGCCGCCGTTATTGCCCGGTCCGCAAAGTACAAGGATACTTTTGTCCGAGGCACATCCACCAAGCACTTCAATGATCACTCGAGCAGCGGCATGGGCCGCGTTCTCCATCAGGATAATCGACGAGATGCCGTATTTCTCCGACGTTTGGCGATCCAGCTCCCGCATTTCAGCCGCCGTTACGACTTTCTGCATATACCAATAAGTTGCCACAATTGCCGCAAAATAAAAAGGCCTAAGTTGAGTCCGTACTAGATGCGCTCGCGGACAAGCTAAAGTACCGCTTCTAGTTGTCTTTTTCCACATACTTGGGTTAAGGTTTGGATGTTGTTCCCATAAGCAGATCGAGATTGAAGTTTAAGCTGGCGGCCGTTCCGTTTGGTATTAGCGGGGCCAAGTTGGCAGGGCTAGATGGAAACCGAAGTTTTTACAGCATATGTCGGGCTGGGTTCGAATCTCGGTGATCGGGCCGGCAACCTCCTACTTGCCGTTCGAGGCTTGCTCGAAGCAAGTTTTACAGTCAATAAACTGTCCGCCATCTACGAAACGGAACCTATTGGAATAGAAAGTGATATACCCTTTCTAAACATGGCGGCTGAGATCCGTGTCACGAACGTATCACCGTCCCAAATGATGGCAAGGCTACTTCGTATCGAATACTTACTCGGACGTGGGGACAGATCCTACAAAAAACCGAGGACCGTTGATATCGATCTGTTATTCTTCGCGAACGAAATAATGGAGACTTCGTTTCTGACCCTTCCTCACCCGCGACTGCACCTTCGAAAATTCGTACTCCTTCCGATGGCTGAGATCGCCCCGAATTTCGTACATCCCATACTGCGCAAAGAGATCCAGGAGCTGCTGATTTCTGTTCCCGACCTGAGCAGCGCCGCTCGTTGGGACCCGAACTCCGTCGGTCAAATCACAGCTAGAATTTCGGTAGACTAAGTGCTTCCAAACAGTTAGACTTAGGTGAAATATGGCGTATTTGAAACCCGACAAGCCCGAGAAAGTCTACGTTCCGGCCCTTCGCGCCGCAAAAGAAAAGTCAGAGAAACTGGTTTGCCTAACGGCCTATGACTATCCAACTGCGAGAATTGTTGACGAAGCGGGGGTTGATATCATTCTTGTTGGCGATAGTATGGGAAACGTAATTCACGGTTACGGCAATACTATTCCTGTAACGGTCAATGAAATACTGTCTGCGGTCAAGGCCGTCAAACGGGGGTCGAGCCGGGCTTTGATCGTTGCCGATATGCCCTACGGTAGCTATCATGCGGGCGACAACAAGGCGGTTCGAAACGCACTCAAGCTAATGAAGAACGGCGGAGCTGAAGCAGTTAAGCTGGAAGGGGGACGGAATCGTGTCGGTCTTGTCAAACGGCTCGTCGACGAAGAGATCCCGGTCATGGCGCACATCGGGCTTACCCCCCAATCGGTGCATAAACTTGGAGGATATCGCGTTCAGGGAAAGACTTCCGAAGGCGCCCAAAGACTGATCGATGACGCAAAAAAGCTTGAAGATGCCGGTGCATTTGCGATCGTATTAGAATTGATACCGCGTGAAGTAGCCGAGATCATCACCAACCAGCTCTCAATATCGACGGTCGGTATCGGGGCCGGCCCAAGCTGCGATGTCCAGGTCCTAGTGCTTCACGATCTTATCGGATTTACGTTTGGCCGTCAGCCTAGGTTCGTGCGTCAATACGCGAACGTGAGCGAAGTTATTTCGAATGCCATAAGTGGTTGGATGGAAGACGTTAGATCGGGCAATTATCCCGGTGAAAACGAATCGTACGGGCTGCCTGGTGATGTTGAAGTCCCAAAGCCCAGATCTGCCGCCAGATGAGATAATGGAAATAATCAATCGCCGGCAGCGGATGGTATCGCTTACGCGCAAACTCCGGCGTGAAAACAAGTCGATCGGGTTAGTGCCAACAATGGGAGCACTGCACGCTGGCCACCTTAGCCTCGTCAAACAAGCACGGCAATCTTCCGACATCGTCATCGTCTCTATATTCGTCAACCCTTCGCAGTTTAACGATGATCGCGATCTCCAAGCGTATCCTCGAGACCTGCCGAGCGACGCGGCCATGCTCGCGCAATACGATGTTGATTATATTTTTGCCCCAGATGCGTCCGAGATCTACGGGAAGGGGTTTTCGACCCATGTTTATGTAGATGACCTCGGCGATACACTCGAGGGTGCTTCCCGGCCGGGCCATTTTCGCGGTGTGGCGACGATCATCACAATTCTATTTATCGCAACAAGGCCGGATTTCGCGTTTTTCGGACAAAAGGACGCCCAACAGATCACCGTCATCAGACGACTCGCTCGAGATCTCGGTTTCGACACCGAGATCGTAGTTATGCCGACACTTCGTGAGGAATCCGGGCTTGCAATGTCCTCAAGAAACGAGCGCCTGTCGCAGGATGAGCGAATTAGGGCAGCGGTACTCTTTCGGGCGTTGAATGAGGCAGAGGCCTCCTTCAAGGGCGGTGAACGAAAAGCGTCGAAACTTACGGAAATCGTGCAAAGAACGATCGCCCAGGAACCGCAGGCAACTATAGACCATATTGCGGTCATCGATTCTGCCACACTCCGACCTATTGAGAAGATCGGTGATACGGAAGCTTTGATCGCATTGGCTGCAACTTTTGGCGATGTGCGGCTTATCGATAATGTGGTCCTTAATCGAAGGCAGTAGTCTGGTACAAAAGTTGCATCGAAACCGGTGAAAAGGTGTAACTACGCCGTTTCGTTAATGATATGAAAACCATCGGAAGAACAATTGCTGTTATAAGTGTCATTGTTATCTCGGCATTTGCCGCGACGGCTCAGACCTCGCTTACATCGATCGAAGGTGTGAAAGTGGACATCCATGGTCAACGAGGCAAGGTAGTGATCCTGGCCGTCGGGGCGAGTTGGCTTCCGTTATCCGATAAGCAGGCTGAATTTACTAACGTACTTGCCAAAAGGTACGTCGGCAAGGATGTCGTCGTATTCTTCGTCGCAACGGATTCTGGTTCCTCGAAATCGAAGAATTTCGCGTCGAATGATGACATTCGCAAATTTGCGGGTGCCAACAAGCTCACTGTTCGTATACTACGCGACCCGGATGGGGAGACATTGATCAAGAAATTTGATCTCGATCAGTTGCCGGCTTTTGTTGTCCTGGATAAAAACGGCACCCAAGTAGGGGAAACCTTCGGCGGCATCGACCCTAAATATGACGTTACGGCACCCCTGTCCAAGATCGTTGACCCGTTGCTAAATTAACTAGTTCAAAGGATAGGCAGGCTTGTCCTGTCTACTTATTCGCAGATCTATTTGATCAGTTCGTAAACTAACTTGACGGGAAGACCGACCACGTTCCAATAATCGCCCTGGATCCCTTCGATGAATAGTGCCGCCTGCGCTTGGACCGCATAAGCACCCGCTTTATCCAACGGATCGCCTTTTTCGACCAGAAACCCAATTTCGGCATCTGTCATTCTCGTAAATTTCACAGCGGTTTTTTGAAGCCCCACCCTTGTTGCGCCTCGGCCGGCAAGCGCAACACCGGTCAATACATCGTGCCAGTTTCCTGACAACATTCGTAGCATTCGATCCGCGTCATCGGCGTCCGCCGGCTTTCCGATGATCTGACCATCGATCACCACGATCGTATCTGCGCCGAGCACCCAATCCCCGTTGGCGTTTGCGGTAATGGACTCGGCCTTCGATCTCGCAAGGCGGCGAACATAGTCGCCCGGATCTTCGGCGGGAAAAACTGACTCGTCCACGTCCTGAACAACCCGTGTAAATTCCCAACCAACAGACGTTAGTATCTCCGCTCGCCTCGGGCTCCCCGATGCCAGAATTAATTTCGGAAGTTTAAACATTCGATCGATTTAACATATCAAGCTGTTCTCGTTTAAGATGATAGTAGAATATGGGCAAATCACAAATGGACGACGTTTTCCGTTCATTGCCGGCCGTCCTACAGGAATTCGGTAAGAATAATGTGCTCGAGGCCTCCGTCGTTTTCGCCGCCTGGCGAAGGATCGCGGGCGATGCTCTCGCAGAGCAAACCGCCGCGTCCAAGTTCGAGGATGGGAAGTTGGTAATCGCCGTAAAGAGCGAGATTTGGAAGCGTAACCTTAAGGAAATGGGCCCGGATATGGCGTTTAGGATCAATTCAGTCTTGGGCGGCTCAATTGTCAGGTCCATTGAATTTATTGTTGATGAGAAACAGATCGCCGATGTCATCGGGCCCGATTCACGGACGACGGAACAGGATTCGGATGCTCAATTTCTTATCACGCCGGAGCTAAGGCGGTCCGCGGAAACGATAAGCGACATGGAAATGCGCTTGAAATTCCTCCTTGCAGCCGGCAGTTGTTTGAAGCGGAAAGAAACACTAACGAAGGACATATTCGAATGATCGACGTACGACAAGTCGCAAACCTGGCTCATCTTGATATAACTGACGAAGAGGTTTCCGTTTACACGCCGCAGATGAACGAGATCGTCAAGTATATCGAACAGCTGAACGAATTAGACACAAAAAACGTCAAACCGGCGATCGGCGGTCTTACGCCCGAAGGCGAATCCACAATATGTGATCGCGACGATTCGGTGCTCACTTCATTAGGTCAGTCCGTTGCGCTTGATCAGGCCCCGGCGCCCGTGTCAGGCCATTTTCAGGTACCAAAAGTATTATGACGCCGGCGTTTCATTCCTTTCGATCCTCGGGTTGGTCCCTGTTTGTTTGGATAGTGTTCACGGTAGTGATACTCGCCGCCTGCAGCGTTCCAAATCTCGAACCTGCCGAGTGCACCGCTTCTCGTGAAGCAGTCAGGAGGTTCTATTCATTTCACATTGGCAATGATATGGTTCCCTCGGCCGCGAACCTGGAGATGCGTGCTGAATTCATTACTGCCGAGCTTCACGACCAACTTCTCAGGAAAGCGTCGGTAACGCGGGACTATTTTACCGATAGTGAGGAGTACCCGCGAGCATTTAGTGACGGAGCTTGCAGCGTCGTTACGGCGGAAAAGACGGTGCACGATGTCTTGCTGTTGTGGAAAGATGACACGACGAGCCGCCAAAACAAGGTTAAAGTAGAGGCGGTGAAAGTTGGCAGTAATTGGCTGATCAATCGGGTTTTTGGTGAATAGGTATGTCGATTCAAAAACACATCGAGAAGGTTTTAGATAACGCCGAAGGGTTGAATTCAGAACTAAATTCATTCCTTTCCATTGAAGGTGACCACGCTTTAGAGCGAGCAGGTCTACTTAACACTAGCGACGAAGAATTACCCCTCAAGGGATTTCCGATCGCCGTAAAAGACAATATTTGTACGAAGGGGCTACAGACGACATGCGGATCGCGAATACTCCAGAATTACCGCGCACAATATGACGCCACGGCCGTCGATCGGCTAAACCGCGCCGGAGCCGTTCTTATAGGAAAGACGAATATGGATGAGTTTGCCATGGGCTCGTCAAACGAAAGCTCTGCCTTTGGTGTGGTCAAGAACCCTTGGGATACAAAGCGGGTACCCGGAGGGAGCTCAGGAGGGTCGGCAGCGGCCGTTGCTTCAGGCGTTGTTCGGGCATCGCTAGGATCCGAGACGGGCGGTTCGGTGCGTCAGCCGGCCTCATTTTGCGGGATAGTGGGACTCAAGCCCACTTACGGCCGAATTTCGAGGTACGGATTGGTGGCATTCGGTTCATCTCTCGACAATATTGGAATCTTCGGACAGACTGCCGGCGATACCGCACGTGTTCTAAATGTCATCGCTGGCCATGACCCAAACGATTCCACCTCTGCCGACGTTCCTGTTCCAGATCATCTGGCCACTCTCAACGACGATTTGCACGGCCGCCGGATCGGCATCCCCCGTGCATTATTCGGCGACGGACTGGATGACGAGATCCGTCATTCGGTTGAAACTTCGATCGATAATTTCAGGAGCCTCGGTGCCGAGATCGTGGACGTCGACTTGCCGCACGCAAAGTACGGGATCGCAGTGTACTACATCATTGCGACCGCGGAAGCTTCATCGAACCTTGCGCGTTACGACGGCGTTCGTTACGGATTCAGGGCCGAAGGATCCAGTACGCTTCGTGAAATGTACTTCAAGACACGTGAAGAGGGCTTCGGAGCAGAGGTCAAACGACGAATAATGCTCGGAACTTATGTGTTGTCCAGCGGTTATTATGATGCGTACTATGCGAAGGCACAGCAGGTTCGAAGCCTTATTAAGAACGACTATCGTGCAGTATTCGAACGCTGCGGTGCGATCTTGACTCCGACATCTCCGACCGCGGCGTTTAAGATCGGTGAACGTTCGGAAAACCCACTTTCAATGTACTTGAGTGACATCTATACCGTTTCGGCGAATCTGGCAGGAGTACCGGCCATCAGTGTCCCATGCGGACTTACAAGCAGTGGCCTTCCCATTGGCGTGCAGCTTCACGGTAATTATTGGTCGGAGGCTATGCTCCTAAACCTAGCATCAAGATATGAGTCTGAATATCCGTTGAACGCTAAACCCGTTGTGTTTGCCGATTTTGATTAAAACGCGTCCCTGCTTTCACTGCCGCGCACGAAACTTTGCGAGGCAGGGACGATTAACTATTTAGTTATCCCTACCTGACTCAAGGCATAGGTATAGTCGAATGCGATCTCTTTAAGCCGATCGTACCGTCCGGAAGAACCGCCATGACCGGCCGACATATTCGTCTTTAGAAGCACTACATTGTCATCGGTTTTCATCTCACGTACCTTCGCGGCATATTTTGCCCCTTCCCAGTAAAGAACCTGGCTATCATACAACGAGATCTCGATCAGCATATTCGGATAGTTTTGGGCCGTTATATTGTCATAAGGAGAATATTTGATCATATAATCCCATGCTTCTTTTTCGTTCGGATTGCCCCACTCGATCCATTCGCCGGTTGTGAGCGGCAGCGATTCATCGAGCATCGTGTTCATAACATCGACGAACGGCACCTGAACGATCGCGGCTTTAAATGTGTCCGGAGACATATTCATTACGGCGCCCATAAGTAATCCGCCAGCGCTTCCGCCCTGTATCACAAGCCGGTCGCTTGACGTGTATTTATTAGAAATAAGCCACTTAGCGGAGTCAACAAAATCGTAGAACGTATTCAACTTTTTGAACATCCGACCTTCCTGCCGCCATTTTTCGCCGAGTTCCGAGCCGCCGCGGATATGCGCTATCGCAAAGATCATCCCGCGATCAACGAGACTCAGCCGGTTGGTCGAGAAATTCGGCGGAGTTGAATATCCATACGAACCGTATGCGTAAAGCAGCATTGGCGCTTTGCCGTCGAGCTTGGTTCCCTTCTTCATTACGAGCGAAACGGGCACTTTTACACCGTCACGTGCGGTCGCCCAGACGCGGGCCGTCTCATACTTTGATTTGTCGTACCCGCTTGGAATCTCCTGTTGTTTCAACAGTTCGCTCTTGCGTGTACGAAAGTTGTATTCGTAGGTGGAATTCGGAGTGATCATCGATGAATAGTTGTACCGAAACGATGTCGCGTCAAATTCCGGATTAAAAGAACCGCTCATCGTGTAAACACTCTCAGATGTAGGAATTCGCACGGGTGCCCGTCGTGTCTTTAGATCAAGGATCTTAATATATTCGAGCCCGTTTTCAACCTCCGACACCACTGCGTGATCCTTGAAGAAATCAATGCCTTCGATCTTGATGGCGGGGTTATGCGGAATATACTCCTTCCAGTTTTTTTCTGATGCGTCGGCGACCGGAGCTCGTACGACCCGAGAATTCTCCGCGTTTTTATTGGTCGTTATGTAGAATTCGCCCTTGTAATGATCAACAGAGTATTCGTGGTCCTTCTCTCGCGGCAGGATCGTTGTCCATTCAGCGTTCGGCTGATCGGCCGGTATGAAACGATACTCCCTCATCGTCGCGGCGTTTGCACCAATCATTATCATTGCCCGGTCCCGTGTTTTTCCAACTCCGACACCGAAAAGGACGTCTTTTTCTTCGTAGACAAGCTCATTGTCATTAGTACCCAGAGCGTGTCGCCAGATCTTATCGGACCTTTTATCTTCCGGGTCCTCTGTACCGATAAAGACGGTCTTGTTGTCGTTAGCCCAGGCGACCGAGGTTACACGTTCGATCTTCTCAGGAAAGAATTTACCCGTTCTAAGGTCCTTAAATTGCAGTGTATATTGACGATATCCAGTAGTGTCGGTTGAAAAGGCGGCTATGTTGCCATCATCGCTTACTTCAATGTCGCCAAATGCAAAATACTTGTGACCCTTTGCCATCTCATTCTGATCAAATAAGACTTCCGGATCGTCCCCGTTCCGCGTCTTGCTTCGAAGAAAAACAGGATACTGCTTCCCTTCTTCGGTCCTGGAGAAATACCAAAAATTACCAATTTTGTAAGGCACACTGAGATCAGTTTGTTTAATGCGACCGAGCATTTCTTTGTAGAGCGTATCAACTAGACCCAAATGGGGATTCATATGGGCATTGGTGTACACGTTCTCGGCTTCCAGATAGCTGATGATATTGTCTGCACGCGGCTCATTTCGGTCGCGGAGCCATGCGTAATTGTCGGTTATTTCGTACCCGTGAATCTTAAAGACCTTCGGTACCTTCTTGGCGACTGGTGGTTTCATATTGGTTTGGGCAACGATCACAGTATTGCCGATGACAATGATTATGAACATTGCAGCGGTGCAGATAATTTCCTTCATTTTGGTGCTCCTGGATTTTCGAAAAACGATTCCCGGTAATATACGGCCACGCGACTGCGTTTGTTTCAAATCGGCGCACCACCCAACAATTCAGGCCGCGACAGAAGCCGCGGCCTGATAATTCGTTCGGGGTGCTAAACCAATAGAGCAGTTAAGGTGTTTCGCAAAGCAAGGCAATAACCTTACCCGTACCATTATGACCCGGATTAGGGCTCCGTTCATCATCGATCGCTTCACAAACGACAAGCCAAGTTCGCGAAAAAATTATGAATCCGTCGAATTAAATGAGGTCGTGCCTGATTCGATCTTCGCAAAAACCGTATAGTTCGAAGGAATTGAAGAAGGACCTAGGCACTGCGAGGGTTCACGAAAACCCGGTCCGCGAGAGTTCGCGGACCGGCAGTTTAAACCTCAAATACACAAATCACGGTTGAGCCGGGCAAAGTATAGCGATCACTTTGCCGGTTCCAATGTGACCCGGATTATTAGAGTATCCCGGATCGGTCTTGACTATGACGAGCGCGCGAACGTTCCCGGAGATAGTCGGGCCATTTTTAGTGACCGTGCTTGACACGATGAGGCCCATGTTCTGTGGGATCGAGGCGGGCGGGGGCGGGCTGTTGCCCGGATTGGTCGTCCATGTCTCAAGACAATCCGGAGAATCGTTCGAGTTCTCAAACCCCTTGAAGGCATTGGGTCCCGGTCCTCCGGTCATCGGGTTATTTTGCGACCATTGCGAACCCCAGAAATATACTGGAGCGAGCGGCCCAAGCGGAACCAAATTCCCGATAACGAACGCACCGCCCTCGGCAAACCGGAACGGAGTGCAGAAATCTCCGACGCCATCTCCATCCAGGTCGGCCTGGGCAGGATTTGCTGTCAGGGGACAGTTGTCGCAGGCATCGCCTACACCATCTGCATCGGCATCCGCCTGATCGGGATTTGCCGTTAATCCGCAATTATCACACGCATCGCCGACACCATCTGCATCAGTATCAGTTTGATCCTCGTTTGACGTTGCGGGACAGTTATCGCAAAGGTCGAACACACCGTCACCATCGGTGTCTACCTCTCCGCAAGGATCCACCACCACCTCAGCTCCGCCTATTGCGACCGCCTCTCCTGAACTCGCATTCGTCGCGAGGACGGACAAGAACGCGGGAAATGTCAGGATCTCGTCATGCCAGCAGCATACGTCAAGGTTTGTATCGGTGATTCCGACCAAATTTCCGGCGGGAGTTGCCGTAACGTCGGAAAACTGTGGAGGTTCGTTAAAGGTAAACGCACCGATTCCGCCGAGATAGCCATAGGCGCCCGAGGTAACAGTTGCTTCTGACGACAATCCGAATAGGCCCCCGCCGCCGTTAACAAAGGCCGCCACGTCGGCAAATCGGGCCGATATGGCATCGTGTTCGGCGTCCGTTAAGCCGCCGCTCGGCGTATCCCCTTCGTTACTAACGACCGCGATCATTCTAAAACCGGCGAAGGATTGCGCGGTAATATTCGCAGCGCCGTTCACGTTTGTGATGGTTACTGAATTCGTTGAGCCGACAACGGTCCAGAAAGCCGTTACGTTGTCGATTGCTTTCCCGCCTCCGATTACTAGGATCCCGGTGCCGCCATTTGTGGCTTGTGTATACACAGAATTCACGATCGGAGCGTAAACCGTGGCCGGATCGCCGTGACCCAGATCTTCGGCGTCAATTCCCATCAGGATGACCGGCCCTCCTGCATTGATTGTTTGTGCCGTACCGAACACGAGCAGCAATGCAAACATCGCCGCTAATACAAAAGCCAAACAGGGGCCTTGGGTAATTTGTATTTTTCTTATCATTTTTGACTCCTTTCTAACATGGGCAATAAGAGCGCAGGGAGTTGTGCTTCCGCGTGCCGTCGCGTGCGCCTGACGGCGCACTCAACAAAATATTGGGAGGATTGTTATGAACGCCGAACTGTTGAATCGTTACTATTGAAGTTTCTAGGTGGTGGACAAAAACTCCATGGTGCGATCTCATTTGACGAGGAGTACGAATAGCGGCAGATCTCGAACCGCCGAAACGTATTTGTTGGGCTTTCAGTTTTAATTCTAGAGAAGTCATATCGGCTTCCGAATCCACCGAAACAGCCAAAATGGGCGCGATTTTTCAACAGCGCTGTCAGTTTGTCTTCCCGTGTACGTATTAACTTCAATGCGTGACGTACAAAGTCGTAATTTTTTGCGTCAATTTTTAAAAATTTATTTATTCGCCGATAATTCTTCGCAAACTTGCCCGAAAAGACTGTCCTATTCTAGAGAAATAAATATGGCGATAAAATATTTGAACCAGGACAAAAGCATAATGACTCGCAGCGACGGCAGGAAAATCGAACTGCTTTGGGGCGATCGCGTACGCGTCATCTCAATAAACGGTGCAGAAGCAACCGTTCACGCCAGGGGATACGATGGCACGATCGATTCTTCAGCACTTGGAGACGAATCGCTTCTGGAGTTCTATTTCATAGATGTCGGCCAAGGTGACGGGGTTCTGATCAGAACGCCGGATGACCGACATATTCTGATCGACGGGGGCTTCAACCGATCCGATCAGCCCACGGGTAAGAATGCTGCGGACTTCGTCGACTGGAAATTTCACGAAGACTATGAAATGCAGAATATCGAACTCGACGCGATGATGGTTTCGCATAATGATGCCGACCATTACGGCGGACTATGGGACCTGCTGAATCCGAATCCTGCGGCTCGACGCGAACTCGATTGCCAGGGAGTATCCGTCGAGGATTTTTATCACGCCGGATTGGGCTGGTGGCAAAAGCCCACGGGGAGCAGGTGGCTAGGTACATATGAAACAGTCGCTGGCGAGAAGTTTTTTACGCAGGTTATGAGCGACCGCGCATCGCTCGAAGACGCGGTCAATAACAGCGTACCGCAAGGTTTCGCCGGCGAGTGGGGTCAGTTCATGGCTTCGGTTTCGGCCGCCGTTCGACGCGACGGAACTCCGACCGCGATTCATCGACTGAGCAATCTGTCCGGTTTCGTCCTAGGATTTGCTCCCGCTGCAAGCAATGTTTCACTCAAGGTCCTTGGACCTGTGGAGCACGACGTGGCCGGCAAGCCCGGAATCCGCAGGCTGAGCAGCGCCGACAGCATTAATACAAACGGATGCAGTATTCTGCTCAGGGCCGATTATGGAAAGGTCCGCATGATCTTGACGGGCGATTTGAATTCATTGAGTCAAAAGGACTTGCTGAAAGAGTATCAAGGTCAGGTCCTCGAATTCGCTTGCGATGTGGCGAAGGCCTGTCATCACGGCAGTGAAGACGTTTCGTTTAAATTCTTGCAGGCGCTTCAACCCGCAGCAACCATAATCTCGTCTGGAGATAGTAACGGGCACGATCATCCCCGCCCGTCAACAGTCGGCGCCAGTGCAGTTACAGGCTTCTTGGAGATAGATTCCGTAACAGACCGTCTGATCTCTCCGCTGATCTATTCGACCGAGATCGCCCGCAGCGTTGACATAAAGCGACCGGAGAAATTGTGGGCAGTAGTAAACGATGCGTCTACGGTAGAGATTTCGGGTACAAAGTTAGACAAGTCCGAGATCGGATACAAAAAGAATGGCGAGTTGCGGCGAAAACGGCTGAATGATAAGACGCGAATCGTTGCCGGACTCGTATACGGCCTCGTCAACGTCCGAACCAATGGTGACAAGATATTGTTTGCAACATTGAACGAAGTCGAATCCACCTGGGACATCAAAGTTCTGAATTCTAGATTCTAAGGGCGTGAATTGAGTTCGTCCCAAATTCGTTTACCAGCTTACCGTTCCTCGATCGGAGTGTACTTCAGATCTCGCTGGCCAATATACTCCGCGCGCGGCCTTATGAGTTTGTTGTTTCCGTACTGCTCAAGTATATGGCCGGTCCAACCCGAGATCCTGGAGAGAGCAAAAATAGGCGTGAACAGGTCGAGCGGTATCCCCATTAGGTAATATGTCGAAGCGGAATAGAAATCGACGTTTGGATACATTCCCTTCTTCTCTAGCATAAGCGCTTCGATCCTTTGCGACATCTCGAACCATTTCGATTCGCCCTTCTTCTCGGCCATATGCTTTGAATATTTTCGGAGCCAGGTTGCGCGCGGATCTTCGGTCTTATAAACCGCGTGTCCGATACCCATTATCTTTCGCTTTGCCGCCAAGGCGTCGTCGACCCATCCATCGATCTTGTCGAAATCGCCGATCTCAATAAGCATCTTCATTACATTTGTGTTCGCCCCTCCATGAAGAGGGCCGGCGAGTGCGGCAATTCCGCCGGTCACGGCACCGTAAACGTCCGCGAGAGTTCCGGCGATAACGCGCGTAGTGAATGTCGATGCGTTTAGTTCATGGTCCGCGTGCAAAATAAGGCAAACGTCGAACATTCGGGCCTCATCGGCGTCGGCCGTTTCACCGCGGAGCATATAGAGAAAGTTCTCTGCGAGACTCATCGACTTGTCGGGTGTCACGATCTCGTCTCCGCTGCGTATCCGCGCCCACGCCGCAACCAATGTCGGCATTTGTGCCGTCAATTTGATAGCAGCTTTCAGCGCGCTTTCGCGGTCAGTGCCGTGCGCATCCTCGTCATAAAAATCTAGCATCGAAACGCACGTCCGAAGAACGTCCATCGCGTCAGCATCCTTAGGAAATTGCCTCATCAACCCGATAATTTCGCTCGGAGCTTCGTAATTAGAGCTAAATTGAGCCTTCAATTCCTCAAGATCGTCCTTCTTGGGTAAGCGACCGTTCCATAATAGAAAAATGACTTCTTCAAACGATGAATGCTCCGCCAAATCGTGGATGTCGTACCCCTGGTAGATCAGTTTCCCTTCTTCGCCATTAACATCGCCTATCGCACTCTGCGCAGCCACTACGCCCCTAAGCCCCGCAGTCGCCGCCGTTGATTCTGTTGCTGTACTCATTTTGTTTTTCCCGCGCTTATTTTTGTTTTATTGATTTTATAGGAGTTAAGGTCGATAAACAAGCGTTGGCAATTAGATAAAGGTTGAGGACAAAAAGGCGAGACCACCTGCAGCAAACACCGGTTTGCTCCAAATGGCCTCTTAGTACTTTGCTGAACAGAAACCTACCTTATCTGGGTTTCGAAGGTCGTCTTGATCCGTAACTGCTGGGTGTCTTTGAGCTTGATATTCTTACCTTTTTCTATGATCACCGCCCCGACGCCGAATGCTGCACCGACGCCCGCGCCAACGGCTGCGCCCACAGGCCCGCCTGCGATCGCGCCGACAACAATTCCGGTTCCGGTCGCACCGCCGATCTTGATCGAATCACCTTTAACGGTGCTCTTACCGACTGCGGTTCCTTCTTCATTAACACTTTTAACATTGTCGCCTTTCGCCGGAAGGACCTCCGCTAAAACGGCCCCCAAATTGGCCCAACGCGTTTCGCTTAGCAATATGCGATCAAAAGTCAGCGTCATTTCCGAACGCTTTTTGATTCGTCCTGGCTTCTGGATCTTGCTGACCCGTCCTTCGATCAGTGCACCGGCGATCTCGGAAGGAGACACAACCTTGGCGAAGAACTTGTCACCCTCTTTATTTCGCTCCGTGCCCATTTCGTCCAATATCTCGACAATCAGTTCAGTATCTTTAGGAATGATGATGACTGCGTCGCTAACGGGTGTAAAACTTATCAATTGATTTACGTTTCGGATTCCGGTGGACTGATAACTAACCGCATTTTCGGCTTGGCCGGTTGACACCGCAGGTGTTTCAGCGACCTCCTCGGTGACTGCTGCCGGTTCAACGGCAACTTCCGGCTGGGGTTGCAAAGCAGCCGTTACAGATCCGCGTTTCCGCAAATTTTCAGGCACCGTTGACTCAAACGACCGTTTTTCGTAACCGGTCGTATAACCTGATTCGAATCCTTGCTGATAGCCGTCCCGATAGTCTTCCAGTGTGCCGTAGTCCCGGCTGTACGCCCGGTCGGCCTTTAGGTAGTCACCGTGACGCGAAAAATTCTTTGCCGAGTTTTCGATCGAATCGCGATATCCAGCCATATATCCGTCCGAATAACCCGTCCTGTATCCGCGCTGTATCGAAACCTTAGTATCTTGTGCCGAAACCTGCTGAACCGGGATCGAAACAAAAGAAAGTAATCCCAGCGATGAACTGACGAATAAGCTCAATAAACTTCGTGTTAGCTTCATTTGACCTCCATGATTATTGTACTTGAATGATAAGAAATTCAATTTCCGCTTAGAGTTATACACTATCAGTTAAATTAATACAACAAGTTTTAAACGCTTAAGTCAAAAAATGCATTCGCTTAATCAAAAAAGATGGTCTATCCGCGGTTGTGCAGACGGCCATTCAGCCCGTTTCGCTAGCTATTAATTATAGTGAATATTAGTACTTAGAAGCTTTTCCGAAACAGATATGTCATACGAATAAAAAAGGTTCGGCTATCGCGCGCGAAACCTGGTTCGGGTTGACGAGTGTAGGGATTGAATCCGCTATAGGTGAAGTTATCGTTGTAGCCCGCGTAGAATGCCGTTCCCGGACTCGGGGTCCACCCAATTAGGGCCTGACCATTGTACTCCTGTCCGTTGCTATCGTAATCAACCCTTAAACGTGTGAACAAAAACCTCGTGAACTGATACGTCGATCGAAGCGTGACGAGGTCTGCATCAAATGCCCGTCGATTATCATCGAGCCGCACTAGTCGGCTCTTGCGATAGCTAAGTGATATTCGCAGCGGATCGATGGGCTTTATTTCACCCCACAACTCTGCGTCAAATTGTCGACCGGGGCCCGGATCTTGCTGAGGTGAGCCGAAGTCGAAATCAAATGCGTTATAAATATGACCCAGAAACAACCCGAAACTAACCCTTTTTAACGGAGTTGTTTCCATATTCCCGCTTATGTAATGTTGCCAAGCTCCACGTGTCGGCGAACCGACGAAAGCGCCAGCTCTGGTTGGCGTGCGTTTCAACCCGAATTCTTCCTCAAACAGCCTCTCGTTAAAAATGCCAGTCTCGATCCGCACAGAGGTATTTCGCTGAAGGTTTAGGCCTACGTTCGTCCCTAGATTGAATTCTTGAAGTCGGCCTTTCCAATCGTAATTGATTCCTGAAAACTGCCGCCAATTGGCCTGTATTATCTTTGATTTGGGTTTAGATTCGGTGCTCAACCGATACATGAAGAAAAGGAAATTGGTGTTGGTTCGACGTGTAAAACCGGCATCGGCACGATAGTCCTTCGATCGGCCGCCTGCCTCGATGAACCATCCCCGATTTTTTTCGGAAAAGTCCAGGTTCCAGTAATATCCGACTCCAATTCCCGTCCTATACCTTTGAAATGGGTTGCCGCTGACTGTAATATCACCGTAAGTCCCACCGCCGCAGAGCTCACCGTTACGGGCGGCTCCGGCCGGATCTGTTTGTGGATCGAACGATGGGTCAAAAAAACATCGCCTCGAATGCGTTCCGATGAGATTAACCGAGGAGGTCAATTTCGGACTGAACTTGAACCGTCCATCGATGGCGGAAACCAGATTGTTTTGTTCGGGAAACCCGCGGTACGTTGCGAAGAACCCAATGTTATTCTCCTTTCCGAAATCCTGTTTCAATCGCAACACTGCAAACGTTGCATTCTTATCAAGGAATTCATTGATCCGCGGTCGAATCAACGGGTTATTGCGCTCATTCTCGTCATAATTTCCCGGGGCATTGTCAGAAGCCGCAAGGATACCGAATGAGGTTTTTCCGATCTTGCCCGTCAGTTTAACCGCAACGTCAGGGTCGATGATCGTTCGGGAATAAAATACCTGGGATGGGGACTGAAAAATGTCTGCGCCTTCGAGAAAAAACGGCCGTTTCT
>JBAUGL010000115.1:0-11210 GCA_049679665.1 Pyrinomonadaceae bacterium
GCCCCGTAGCAAGCCGTGAATGGAGGACGGCCAATCTCTTAAGTTATCGTAAGGATTCACCCAAATTTGGAGCTTGTGTAACACGCATAAATATCGACGATCATGAAAAAACTTGACTCTATAAAGTTATCGTATAAAATTCAAGACGATCATGAAAGACATAGTCCTGCGGAAGAAGTTTACGTTCTTGGCCGGCTTTCTGATTGCAATTGCATCCGTTTCACCGGCCCGAACTCAAACGCGTTTGACGGCTACCGATGTGCAGACCATCATTGCACAGGCGGTTTCTCAGGCGGTCGCGCTTAATAAAAAGGTGACGGTTGCCGTCAACGACAAGGAAGGAAACCTGCTTGGGATGTTCACGATGTCCGGTGCAACGTCGATCACTCTTGTTCGCAGCGTCGGAAAGGCTGGACAGGGTCTCGAAAATCGGTTCGCGCTCGCAACGAGTGCGGCTCGCTCTAAATCTGCTACGGCTGCCATCTTTTCAACGGGCGGCAACGCCTTTACCACGCGAACAGCGGGATTCATTATCCAGGAACATTTTCCACCCGGCATCGACCATCGGCCGGGCGGGCCGCTTTATGGCGTGCAGTTTTCGTCTTTAACGTGCTCCGACATTTCGATCGAAGGGCTTCCACTTGGCCTTTCCGGAGATCCTGGCGGCGTGCCTCTTTATAAAGACGGCGTGTCGGTCGGCGGTGTAGGCGTTGAGGGTGACGAGATGTATACCATCGACCGCATCCCGACCGATCAGGACCAGCCGATCGAAGAGGTCATTGCGGTTGCCGCCTCACGCGGTTACGAAGCACCGGCTCTTATTCGCGCCGACAACATCCTTGTGGAAGGGATTCGTTTTCCTTTTGCAAATGTTGAAGGACCGGCGGTCGTCCCGACGATCCCGTTCGCCGAACTTCCGGGCAACGTGACCAGGATCATCCGGGACGCGCCGCCGAGCGATTTCATACCGGGCACGCTTGGAGGAGTTTCGGGCAGTTTCAGTTCTCGATTCCCGACAGTAGGGAGCGCTGACCTGTCGGCTGCAGAAACATCGCAGATACTTGCCGATGCGATATCGACCGCCGACCGTACACGGGGGGCTATCCGTCAGCCGATTGGCAGCAACGCTCGTGTAACCGTTGCCGTCGTCGATACGTCCGGTGCCGTGCTCGGCATTTTCCGCCAGTTGGACGCACCGGTCTTTGGTTTGGACGTCTCGGTTCAAAAAGCGCGGACCTCGATGTTCTTTGCCCGCAGCGATGCAGGTACAAAGCTGCAAGCCACAGGCTTCGGAAGCTATGTTGCGAGGGCAACCGCGGACGGGTTGTCTCTTAATGGAAGCGTGGCGTTTTCTGACCGTGCATTCGGGTTCCTGCATCGTCCGCTTTTCCCGGACGGGATAAACGATACAGTTGCCGGCCCGTTCAGCAGCCTGCTTGCAGATTGGAGCCCTTTCAATGTCGGCCTGCAGCTCGATATGGTGAGCAATGCGATCTTATTTCCATCAATAAACTGCAAGGCCGCTGCTTATGGCCGAGCGAAGCGAAAATTCCTGGCCCCTTGCCCGTGCACCGCGGTCCCTGAGGTCCGCAACGGGCTGCAGATATTTGCCGGAGGACTCCCGATCTATCGCGGCACAAAGCTCGTCGGCGCCGTCGGAGTCAGTGGTGATGGGATCGATCAGGATGACTTCATCGCTGGCGGTGGAGCAAATACTTTCGCCCCGGCCGCTGAAATACGTTCCGACCGAACGCTGGTTCGCGGCGTGCGATTGCCGTTCTTGAAATTCCCGGCTCGCCCGACTTTGCCCTAACAATGCTGGATGTTCGCCGTTCGTTTTTAGTTTCAGCAATCCTGCTACTCGGTTTCTTTCCGATCGCGGGCCAATCTTCGACCGGGACAGGGGCGGTTGAGGTCTCTGGCCGCGTCAAGATCGAAGGCAAGCTGGAAAAGCTAACGCGAAAACGATTTTATCTTTTCCCGGGCGGGCTTGAAGGCAATAAAGACCTTGTTGCAAGGATAAAGGCAGCGGAGATCGTTTCGCGGGATTGTTTCTACAAGGGAATTAAAGCCAGCGATCAATTTATTTGCTGGCTGAGCGCCGAAAATTGCGAATCTCCTTTTTGTCGCACGATCACGGCCGATGATGTCAAGATCGTTCCAGAGTTCAGCGCAGCATACCAAAAGGGGCTGCGGCTGTACGGTAGAAAGCCGTCGATAGCTCAGCTCTGGCTGACGACAAATCTGCCCGCACCATTCACGAGTGGATTTTACAACGACCGTGAAGCGCGAATAAAGGAGATTCTCGGTACGCGAAAATCCATGCAGTCATCGATGACGGACACAAAATCGGTGAAGGCCGTCTTTATCGATATTCCACTCGAGCCCGCGTCATCGGCCGAAAAGGTTCAATTCCTGATCTCGAATCTGGTCCCGATCGAGATCGGCAACAAGAGCTACGTCTGGTCATGCGAGGTCGATGTGGGGCCGGCGAAAACTGCTGTCGTTCGGCTGGGCGTGCCTGAGAATGGCAAACCGGTAAAGGATTGTGATGTTTCAGTCAAGGAACTGCCTGTATGCAAAACGGGAGATTGTACCCAAAAATGAACACCGGCTTACGACTAGTCACTGTCGGCACGGCCGCGATATTTTTTGGCGCTGGATCCTTTTTCGAATCCACCACTGCCCAGCGGGGCCGCGACAACTTTTCGCACAGTTCCAAGTCACATACGAAGATCAGCTGCAGTTCGTGTCACCGAGTCCCCTCGGGAAATTGGGCGTCGTCACGCGGCTATCCGGACGTGACGGATTATCCGGGCCATGCATCGTGTCTTAGTTGTCACCGTAAGGATTTCTTTAGCGGGAACCCCCCAGCGATCTGCGCCATCTGTCACGTTAATCCCGGGCCGCGCGGTGCTGCCCGCTTCCCGTTTCCGGTTCGAGCGCGCGAACAGGAATTTTCGACGATCTTCCCGCACAACGTTCACCAAAACCTGATCGCCGACAGCCGTCGCCGCACGGATATCGCGGTGGCACATGTGGTGCCGATATCATTTACCCCGCCCGATGATGACGAGCCTCCCGTGTTCAACAGCTGTGCTGTGTGTCACAAAACGCTTTCTGCGCCGCCGAGATACACGACGCGGAAGCCCAGCTCGCTTCGACCGCTCGTCACCGCGGATACGTTTGATTTCAAACCCGAGGCTGTTTTCTTCAAAGATTCGCCGGATAACCATGCCTCTTGCTTTAACTGTCATTACCAGAATCAGAAGCCGCTGCGGAACGATTGTGCCGCCTGCCATCGCCTCAGGTCCCCATACACGGAATCAAAGACACTGGCCCGTTACTCTCTGAAGTTCGACCATCAGTCCAAGAACCATGTAAATAAGGACTGCATCTCGTGTCATTTACGGATCACACAAAGTACCGACCTGCGATCTATGCTAAATGCTGACGTACCGATCCTGACATGCAGCACAAGTTCTTGTCATGGCGACGAACTCGCCGACGAGATCGGCAAGCGTGACGAGTCCGTTGCCGGGAAGCCGCCCATTTTCCAATGCGCTTATTGTCACACACCCGGGATCGGGAATTTTGAAATTCCCGCGAGTCATAGGTCACGCTAGAAAGCTGAATGAGAGGTCACTGGAAAAAACATCATGTAAAGGCAGCACTAATACTTGTAGCATTTCTCTCGATCGCCGCGAGCTGCATTCAGCAAAAGGCCGAGGGTCCCGACCTCGCCATTACTGCTTCTGAGCCGTATCGACCCGAATCGATCAGGGTTACAAAGAACAAAGATTGGGACAAATTTACTCATCGTGTGCCCGAGCACGATCAGATCGAATGCAATTCGTGTCACGCGCGCGATGCGGCAAAACCATACAAACTTGAGTATGCCGGCCACGATTCGTGCATCGGCTGCCACTTGAACGAATGGACCAACGTTAAATCGGGGATCTGTGTTAACTGTCATAACAATCTAACGGCAATTCCGGCGACGATGCGCAAATTTCCGACAAAGTTTCGTGACGGTTTTAATATGAAGTTCGACCACGCCGACCACGATTCGGGGCAGGGCCGACCGCCTCAGGGATGTGCTTCGTGTCATGAATCGGCGGGTGCCGCAAAGACGATCCCTGCCGGCATCTCGGCCCATGTTTCTTGCTACAATTGCCACACGCCAGAGAGCAAAATAGGTTCGTGCAACACCTGCCATACGCTCGCGCCTTACTCTCGAACGAGGCCTTCCAGGGCAGTCTTCAAGGCTGTTTTCCGACACTCCGACCACACCGAATCGCAAGGCACAAGTTGTTCGGAATGCCATTCTGTTAGGGCCGGCGCCCCGCAGTCGCGCCAGGTAAGTACGCCCGCTGCCGTCCAGCATTGCGGTCGCGGCAACGCCGTCGAATGCCGAACCTGCCACGATGGCGGGCGTGCATTCGGAGGTGATGATTTCTCAAGCTGTGCCCGTTGCCACACCGGCGCCGGGTTCAATTTGCTTCCAGGGAATCCGTGCGGATAACACATAGGCCTCGGCAAAATCACTCGTTGCAAACCGTCGCACATTTGGGTCGGCTGTTCCTGGAAAATGTTGACAGAAAACCGCAAAACGGAGTTTAATAGACTTAATCCTATGAAGAAAACTGCTAAATTGATGGTCATCGGCGTATTCGCTGTGATCGCGGCCGTCTTTTTAATCGGTTCCTGCAATTCGAATAAATCAGACTCTAGCGCGGTTGCTCAGGTTGGAGGACAGCCAACGCCGCCTGTTGCGAATTCCAATGTTGTATCAAACGCCAAATCCGCGTCTAATGCGATTGCGCTGCCAACCGCGACACCAAAACCGGCGGCCGGAGGCAAGAAGATCCCCAAAAGTTTCACTCTCGGAAAAGACAGCCTCTCTGAATACGGCGAAGTAGCGTTCGACCACGACACCCACGCATTTAAGCCCTACAGCCCGGATGGCAAATCCGTTGTGGGTTGCGCCGAGTGCCACCACACGGACCAGCCGAAATCGGCGCTGACGCCACCGCTTCTGACCTCTGAACGCGACGTCACATTGACCATGGAAACTTGGCAGGCATCGAATCAAAAGGTAAATGAATGTCGTTTTTGTCATTTTCAGGATGGAAGCTTACCTGACGATAAAACTATGCCGACCGCTACATACACTGAAAGCGGCAAGTCCACAACGAAAGATCTCAATAACGAATTGGCGTACCACATTAACTGCAATACCTGTCACGACAACGCCGCCAAGCTTCGGCCCGAGTTGAAGAAAAAGTCGGGATTCGCCACGACGAACGACTGCACAATTTGTCATATATCAAATTAGCATGAGTTCAAAACAATGTGAGAAATGCGGCGAATTGGTGGCGGTAGGCAAGGCATTTTGCCCCGGTTGCGGCCTCGCATTCGTCAGCGAAGAGGTGCGCACGGACGTCGCAGAGTATGACCGGCTCGCTGGTACTATGCAATTCGGAAAGACGGCCTATTTGAACCTCTTGGCCGATTTGGACCTCGAGGTGAAGGATCCGGCGACCGATGGCACTACACCGCGTCATGCCGCCGTCCAGAAAACGCCACTCGAGAGCCGAAATCCAACATCAAACGGCGTTGCGCCTTCGGCCGACGCGACGGCGGCGGACGGTTCTTCGGCCCTAATATGGATACTCGTCGGGTTTGGCGCAGGATTTGTTTTTCTGGCGATCCTTGCATTAATTTTGATCTTTCTGATCTTGCGTTCCTATTTCGGCATATTTTAGCTTTACGCTGACACAAGTTTTCCGGAAAGAAACCGATGCCGCGTGAAATAAAAAAGCACGAACGGATAATCGATGCATTCCGGGATGTAGCGATAGTATCCGAACTTGTCGAGCAATTGCCCAACGGCGAATTTAAGAATGAGCTCGATATGGATATCACCTTGTTCGGCCGTACCTATCGCGGCCATCAGGTTGGCCCGTATGTTCGGCTCCTCGAATTCTCAATGGGCGAGACACTCGTTCAGGAAGGTACTTGGGAAAGCGGGATATTCTTCATCCTTGTCAAAGGAAAACTCGACGCTTTTAGGACAGAAACGACAGGCCGGCGCAAGATCGGTGAGATTCACGAAGGCAATTCGTTCGGGGAAATGGCGTTGCTTGCCGGAATGCCGCGAACGGCAACCGTCGTCGTCGCGTCCGATTCGGGCACTGCCCTTGTGCTCGAGCTCTCACGCCCTGCTATTCGACTTCTGCGAAAACTCCCAACATTCGGAAAAACCCTTGACCGCAATTACCGGGCTTATGGTCTCTCCCTAACCCTCAACGAACTGAAAGATTTTCCCGACGCCGATTTCGACCGTGATCTGATGGAGCGTCTCGATAATGCGGCGCGTTTTGCCGTTTATGAAAAGGGCCACGTGCTTTTCCGTGAAGGCGACCCGGTCAATCGAGTAGTTTTCATCCGGCACGGGTGGGTCCAACGCGTCCACGGCGCAGATTTCAATCCGAAAGCGGCGGACCTTCTGATCGAAACCGAAGATTCGATCGGCGTCGATTTTGTTGGCGCCGGCAGTTGCCTGGGTTTGGACTCCGTCTCGGCCGCAGCGCCTTGGCAGTTTACCGCGACCGCGCGCTCCCGTACAGAGGTTATGGAGATCGCGATCTCGCGACTTAGGGAAGAGGAATCACTCAGTCGCCAAATCATCCCCGTATTAAAACACTCATCACGCCTCGATGACAAGCCGGTTCCTCAACGCCCCGTCGATATTCGCGTTCTGAATGCGACCACAAAAGAGATAGAGACCGGAATCATCGACGCGGTAAACCTTCTGGTAATGGATATGCAGAAGTGCATTCGATGTGGGAATTGTTCACTGGCCTGTCACAAGGTCCATGGCAATTCGCGACTCGTTCGCCGCGGTATTCACATCGAACGCCCAGTAAAGCCCTTGAAGAAGACAACCCAGAGCGTCCTGGTGCCCACAGTTTGCATGCATTGCCAGGACCCCGAATGCCTTACCGGCTGTCCGACCGGTGCGATCGCCCGATTCCCCGACGGCGAGATCGATATAGATCCCGGTACGTGCATAGGTTGCGGGGACTGTGCAACACAGTGTCCGTACAATGCGATATCGATGATCCCGATGGACAAAGAGGCGAAGATCCCGCTAGCAAAACGGGCGGCCGCGAGGCTGTTATCTGTGTTTTCGCTTAGCTCAACAGCGCTTCCGGCGCCGGTTACGCAAACAGAGAGCCTTCTCGCGGTGAAATGCAATCTTTGTAAAGATACAGGGATGAATCCGCCCGGTTCGAAGCGCGAAGCATATTCGTGCGAAGAGAATTGTCCTACCGGCGCCCTGGTCCGCGTAAATCCTCGGGAGTATTTCGACGAGGCAGGCAACGCGCTCGGGCTGGTCCAACGTAGCAAAACTCACGCCATCGGGGTAAATATTCACAAGTTTGATCTTTGGGCGACGATTTGGCACATCTTCGGTGTTTTAATGATACTGATCGGCGGAACAGCTGCCGCGTTCGCTACATACCGTTTCACACAGGATGCACCCTTGTATAGTATGGACACCTGGGTAACAATGCGGTGGTTGACGGGCCTTTCGGGGCTCGCCGGGATCGTCTGGGTAATGGGTTACCCCTTGCGGAAGCAGATATATCGGCGGCGCGCCGGAGCGTTACGATACTGGATGCTGTCGCATATCTATATCGGCGTGCTCGCCGGCATTGTCTTGCTCGTTCACGGGGGAAGAAGCTCAGGCGGGTTGATCACGTCGGTCCTGATGATCTCGTTCGATCTTGTTGTCGCGTCGGGAATATTCGGTGCAGCCTGTTATCTAATTGTCCCGCGATTTATGACGCGCATTGAACGCGAGCCGCTACTCCTTGAGGACCTTCAGGCCCGACGCAAAGAATTGCGCACCGAATTGATCACGGCGGGCGGGCGACCGGCGGATGCAGGCCTTAACCGTCTTATACGCACTAAGATCCGCCGTCGCTTTCTTGGTCCCGGCTACCTTTTACGACAGTACCTTCGCAGGGAAGATCTCAATACGATGCTCGCTTCGGCGCGAGCGGAATTTCGCTTCGCAACCGACGGTTTGACGCGTTTAGACGCAGCAAGACTCATGGAAGCGGTCGAGACGGCGGCCACGCTTCGAAGGATCGACGCGCTTATTTACTTGCATCGGTTGTTAAAAATATGGCTCGCGCCACATGTCCTTTTTACGTCCATAATGCTCGTATTATTGGTCGTCCATATTATTCAGGTGATCTATTTCAATGTCCGGTAATCGCAGGCGGAAATGATCCAATCGAACGGAAGATTTAAAATATTATTTGCCGACGCCGGAAAGCCGGACGAAACGCTCGACAAAGAAGCCATCGTTATTGGGCGGCTAAGCACGTGCGACGTCGTTCTCGATCATGGCGCCGTTTCGCGCATCCACGCGGGAATAAACTATCTCGATTCAAATTATTTCCTGATCAACTTGTCGTCTTCGAACGTCCTATCAATTAACGGCCGAGGTCTAGAGCCGCAAGAAACTGATGTGCTTGCGAATGGAGATACTATTCAAGTTGGCCCGTTTGCGGTCGCCATTGAGATTCGAGCCGGTGAGATCAACTTACGAGTGAGACGACAGTCAACAGGCGATCTGCGAAAGGAAACTCCGTCATTTCCGTCGTTAAGGAAGCTGAGCGGCCAGCGCATCAAACCCGAAGAGGCCGACGTCCTCAAGGTATTCTGGGAAAAGCGTACGCGAGACAAAGAAGATTGGGGCACCCGTCTACGTCCGACCGAAAAGCCGCAGCCGGGCAAGTTATTGATCAATTGGAAACCAACTCACGACCTTCGTAGACCATGGAGATTCGGGCTGTTTGTATGGGCGCTGCTAATCGTCGGAAGTTTCGCGGCGATCGCATATTGGAAGTACCCGCAGTCGTATGTTGGAAAGCCTCTTGCGAGCGCACACGCGGACAATATTGAAGGCAGCACTATCGCGGTGATGGCGAACGGAAATTCCTGCACGACCTGTCACCGGCCTGACGAACCAATCGAAAATGCCTGTATCTCCTGTCATCAGGCTGAGCAGTTTCACGTATCTAACACGCAGGCGCACCAAAATGCCGGCGTCACATGTATTGTCTGCCACCGGGAGCATCAGGGCGCGGACTTTTTAATGAAGGACACCGCGATTCAGACATGTGCCGAGTGCCATAACGACGAGAATAAGCAGCTGTATAACGGCAAAGCGGTCAGAACCGCTCACGGCGGGTCATACGGATACCCCTCGGTTGACGGAAAATGGATCTGGAAGGGGATGTACAGCGAGGTTGCCCAACCAGTACCAGCGGTTGTATCGTCGGTTCGAACGGCCGCCGATGAGCAAACGCGGCTTAGCAATCAATTCCATGCCGTCCACGTTTCGCGGCTGAGCGCTCCAGAAGGCGTACGCGGTGATTCCGGCGGCCGCACGACTTGCTCCAGCTGTCATACGAGCTTCGATCCGATCGACCGCGAGACACCCAAGCGAACGTGCGCCGCCTGTCACGAGCAGAAAGCTAAGGCTGAAGCCGCACCGCGGCCAAACTGTATTTCGTGTCATGTTCAGCACCCCTTTAGTGCCGGCCGATGGAGCGAATTCCTTCGAGATGACGCACTCAAACTTAGAAAAACTGTTGTCAACGCGCAGATAAAGCGCCTGAACAAAAAATGAAATTTGTTCAATTCATCATAAGTCTCTTGCTGATCGCCATCCTCATTTGGCTGAATCGCACCTTCGTGACTGATGAAATAACCACAATTGGCGGGCTTTCAATCCTCGGCTGGGCGAGCGTGTTGATAGCCGTCGCTGGCTTCGGCCTCTTCGCGATCTTAAGCGATTCGGCGCGTTCGGTCGGCTTCTTCCGAGGCAAGAACAGCTATTTGAGATCCGAGCCGCCGATCAGGACGCTGACCGATGATGAAATTGCCGAACTCGGGATTCGCAAGTATCGAGGCCCGGCTTTTCCACATCCGGTCATTTTCACGGAGCGCTGCATAGGATGCCAGGCGTGTGTCGATGCATGTCCGCATGACGTCCTTGCAATAGTCAATGGCGTCGCGGCGTCGATCGCGCCTGATCAATGTATGGAGGACACGGCGTGTCAGGCCGAATGCCCCGTGAATCCAAAGGCCTGCATCGTCATCAATACGGCAAAGAAGATTCGTTCGCGGCCATCCCCAGTTCGAGATGGCTCGAGTTATCAGACAAACGTCAAGGGCTGCTATATCATCGGAGATGTTTCCGGGGTTCCGTTGATAAAGAACGCCGTAAAAGAAGGGGCCGAGGTCATTTCGTATATTGCTTCCGATCTTGAAGCCGCGCCACCCGAACCCAAGGCGGAACTTGATGTGGCGATCATCGGAATCGGGCCGGGAGGGGCGTCCGCGGCGGCGTCTGCTCACGATGCCGGTCTACGATACGTCGGGATCGAACAAGTAAAGATATTGACGACGATCGAGGTATATCCAAAGGGAAAATATATATTCTTCAAACCCGATACGAATGATTGGTCGGGCGGATTGAAGGCCGTCGGTCTCGGTCTCTCAAAAGCAAAATACGACGGCGGCGCTTCGGTGAAGGTCGACAACAGCTCGATCATCGACGAGGTAGGCCTGGAACTAGAGAGTATCGTAAAAGAGCAGGCAGCATTGGTCTTCGACGATCTGATAGGCGAGATACCACGATCACTTCATGCGGAATATGCTCCGCTTCTCGCCGCCCGCGCCGAAGCTGAGATCAAAACACGCATAGGCGATTTTCTCCGAAAAAAGGGCCCCGGAAACTGGCCGGATGTCTTTCAACGACATTTCAGGCCGGATAGCGAGATCATATTGGCCGGGATCCGCGCCGCGACCGCCGATCAGTACCGCGCCAAGATTCCCGGAGATCTGCGAGAGAACATACTTGCTGTTTGGCTCGGCGGACTCACCGAAAAAGGCGTTAAGATCAATGAATATGAAAGCTGCAAAGAGGTCAAACCGGCGACGGACGGCGATTATTTCGAGATCCGTACGAGTCGCGGCAGCGAGAATTCGCCTCAAACATATAGGAGCCGCAGAGTCGTGGTGGCGATCGGACTTCGTGGGGCCCCGAATCGCTTACGGCTTAAAAATGAGGACATAAAACTAAACATAAACGGACATGACGAGCCGAAAGTACTGTACAG
>JBAUGL010000116.1:0-36831 GCA_049679665.1 Pyrinomonadaceae bacterium
GTGAAAGTTCTGGATTTTGGCCTGGCTAAGATAATTGGCGCAAATGCTCCGGACCATACGGAGCTGACCGAACTCGGGACGGCCTACGGTACACCGACGTATGCCGCCCCTGAGCAATCGAAAGGCGAGCGGGTCGACCACCGCGCAGATATCTTTTCGACCGGTGTTTTACTATACGAAATGCTTACGGGTTCTTGGCCGTTCAGGGGTAAGACGGCCGTCGACGTCCGGCATGCGGTTCTGCACGATAAACCGGCTCCACTCGATGAGAAGCGAGGGCAGGAGATTCCAGTGGCCCTCGAAGCCGCGATATTCAAAGCCCTTGCTAAAGAACCGAAGCGTCGATTTCAGCATATGGCGGATTTCCGCGACGATCTGATCGAGATCTTGACAGAGATGCCCGAAGGAGAAACGAGTGAGACCGCTCGATTCGTCGGCAGTTTCTCAACAGTATCGCCGCGGCATTTGCGAGGCTTTGGAAGCCGGAGGTCGTTGATCGCCGCAGGGGTCCTGTCGGCCTTGATCCTGGCTTTAGTAGGATTCTTTGGTTATCGGTATGGCGTCTCGGACTCCGGCACTAGCGCGATCGAGTCCATCGCCGTTATGCCTTTCGTTAACGACGGAGGCGCCGACACCGAATATCTTTTAGACGGATTTACGGACACCCTTATAAACAGCCTTCGGATCATTCCGAATCTGCAGGTAAAGGCAAGAAGCTCATTAACTCGTCTTAAGAGTTTGGAACTATCGCCGCGGGAGATCGGCAGCGAGCTCGACGTTGAAGCGATCTTGAACGGCCGCGTCGTACAGCGCGGGGATGGCCTTGAACTCACCTTGGAACTCGTCGATGCCAGAACCGAGAACATCGTTTGGAGAAATAAGTATGATCGGAAGATGGACGACCTGGCGACGCTTCAAAGCGATATAGCACGTG
The DNA here is from genome assembly GCA_049679665.1 of Pyrinomonadaceae bacterium. Lineage (GTDB taxonomy): Bacteria > Acidobacteriota > Blastocatellia > Pyrinomonadales > Pyrinomonadaceae > OLB17. The sequence continues at coordinate 935 of JBAUGL010000116.1, forward strand.
ATGTGTCCGACAAATTGCGCCAGACCCTCACCGGGGTTGAATATATAGCCCCGGAACCTCTTCAGACAGGGTACAACCCTTAGTTCTCGCACTTCTTCGTTGGACGATAGAATATCTTGCCGGCAAACACTATAATTTAGTCTGGATGAGCACCAGCACCACGCAAGCGAACCATAGCGACGGTTACGAGATCCCAAGGGCCCGGATGGTGGAAAAATTACGTGACCACTACAAGATCGCTGATCAACGCGTATTGGAGGTGATGAACCGATTGCCGCGACACGAATTTGTACCGGAAGCTCTGAGGGCTCAGGCTTACAAGGACAACGCGTTGCCTATTTCGGGCGGGCAAACCATTTCTCAGCCGTTCATCGTCGCCCGAATGACTGAGTTGCTAGAACTTAGCGGCCGGGATAAAGTGTTGGAGATCGGGACCGGCTCGGGATATCAGACAGCGGTCCTGGCAAAGTTGTCGAGGGCTGTGTTTTCGATCGAACGACTGCAGATACTGCTCGACGAAGCGGTCGTAAGACTAAAGAGACTTGGAATTTACAATGTTTCACTGAAATTTTCCGACGGAACGATCGGATGGGAAATGTATTCGCCGTATGATGCGATACTAGTGGCCGCGGGAAGCCCGAGTTTGCCGGAACCACTGCTTGACCAACTAAAAGTAGGCGGGCGGTTGGTGATCCCGATCGGGAATGATCAACGATCGCAGGTGTTGTGTCGTTTTACCAAAACAGAATCGGACTATAAGCGGGAGGACTTCGGCCCGTGTGCGTTCGTTCCGCTTCTCGGCCGATTCGGATGGGAAGAGCGTGAGAATTAGCTCCCCGGATCTACTTATTTTATGGACGGAATTATTGATCTTTTATATCAGGCTAAGGATTTTCTTAATCCGAAGTTTTTGATCGATTACCTCTTGAACTTGCTCGGGATATACGTTTATTTCGGGTTATTTTTCATCGTTTTTGCCGAGACGGGCCTCGCGGTCGGTTTTTTTCTCCCGGGCGATTCCCTGTTGGTGGTGTCAGGCTTATTCGCAGCCGCTGGAAAGCTAAACGTTTTATTTGTAATGGCTGCGTTTTTTCTCGGATCGGTCATCGGGGACAATACCGGTTACTGGACGGGCCGGATGATGGGGAAAACCCTGTTTAATCGAGAGAATTCGTTGATATTTAAGCCTAGCCGCGTCGAGAAAGCTAAGAGGTTTTTTGATAAATATGGTGTAAAAACGGTCGTCCTGGCGCGATTTGTTCCGATCGTGAGAACGTTTGCCCCGCTTGTGATCGGTGCGACCGAAATGCCATATCTAAAGTTTCTAACATTCAGCATTATCGGCGGTGCGTTATGGATCTCAAGCATGGTTCTGGCCGGCTATTTTCTTGGCGGCGTGGTTGAGCGGGCGCTTGGGATCAAGCTCGAAGACCACATCGAAAAAGTAGTAATCGTGGTCGTCTTGTTGTCGCTTCTTCCGCCGATCATTGAGTTCTTGAAGCATAAGTTTGGCAAGCAAAAGTCCGACGCTGTAACCGAAGCGCTTTAAGATCTAGAATTGTTTCACGTGAAACATTGTTTCACGTGAAACAATTTTATTACTACTGTCGTCGCGTTTGACTTATGCGATGCGGTGACCTAAACTCGGATACTTGGTTTATCGGGGTGTGGCTCAGCCTGGTAGAGCGCACGGTTCGGGACCGTGAGGTCGGAGGTTCGAATCCTCTCACCCCGACCATTTAAAAGCAAAAAGGGCGAAGGTGAAATGAGATTCACATTCGCCCTTTTTCAAATTTCCCAAGCGATCATTTTTTCACTAGCCTTCCTTCAACGTCCAGAATAACGACCTCGCCCAGATTGAGCTGACGTACCCCTTCTTCGATCTGCGAAAGGTCACCGACAAGAAGCAAAGAGGTGCCTGCCGGTACAGCATATTTGGCAGCGACCGCGTTAACGCCGGCCAACTGAAGTTTCGATATCTCATCCGTTTCTGCCTGAAGTGTGCTGAAGGGCAGGCCCGCGACCCAAAGGTCGGCGATCTGTTGGCCGATACGAGAATAGGCTTCGAACTGCTGAGCGTACCCGCGGATCTTCGCCAGCCGCGCGGTTGTGAACTCCTTGTCCGTAATAGGCTTTTCGCCCGCGATATACTTAAGTTCCTTAACAAATTCAACGATAGATTCCTTGGTCTTGTTTGTTTGAACACCTCCGCCTGCGATCCACGTGCCCGAATTCGCAAAATGCTGGGGTTCAGAGAATACACCGTAGGAATACCCTTTATCCTCTCGCAGATTTAGATTAAGGCGCGTGCCGAACCCGCCGCCATAAACAGCATTAGCCAGGGATAACGGGTAATAATCCTTCGACTTGCGTTCAGGAGCAGCCAAGATCTGCGCTACGACGGTCTGAGCGCTTCCTGGCCGGTCGATCAAATACACTTTGCCGGTTGGCAGCGGTTTTACAGCTGGGACGTTCACAGCCGGTGCCGAACCGCCCTGCCATGATCCAAAATGCTTGCGAGCCAAGGCTGCGGCTTCCTCAAGAGATACGTCACCGACAAAAATGACCGCCGTGCTCGCGGGCTTCCAATACGTCTGATGAAAAGCGACCAGATCTTCTCGGCCGATCGCGGAAACCGTCTCCGGCAATCCGCCCGAAGGTCGGCCATAGGGATGGTCCGGTCCAAACGCGGCCATGAACGCAACGCGCTGCGCCACAGCGTTTGGGTTACTCGCGGCCTGTGCCAAACCGTCGAGCGCAAGCTTCTTCTCCCGTTCAAATTCAATAGCGGGGAATGTCGGATTCAGGGCAACGTCCGCCATTATTTCCATCGCCGGATCAAGACTCCGCTTCAAAACCTCCATGCCCAGCGACGCGTATTCTTTTGTCGACCCTCCGCCCAAAGTCGTTCCAAGAGTTCCAAGGGTATCGTCTATCGCGATCGCGCTTCTCGACTTCGTTCCGCGCCGCATGATCCTTGCCGTTAGCGAAGCGGTTCCTACTTTCGCAGCGGTGTCCGCGATGCTGCCTGCCCGTGTCACGACGGAAACCGAAACCTTTGGCAATTCCGGTTTTTCGACGACAAACACTTCGAGCCCGTTTTCGAGTTTTGCGGTTTTCACCGTCGGAGCGACAAATGGTTTGTCGCCGCCGAGGGCCGGCACACTCGATCGGTCGACCGCGACAGCTGATGCCTTGGAGGACTTCTCAGGGTGGAATCGGGCCACTACACGATTTCGGTTGTTCAGGAATCGATCGACGGCCGCACGTACGCCTTCGGCGCTTACGTTTCGGTGTCGCGCGACATCCTCTTCAAACTTATCGGGGTTGCCAAAATAGGTGTTGTATTGATTCAAGAGATCGGATTTTCCGCCAAAACCGCCGATGCGTTCGAGCCCAGAAATGAAGCCGAACTCCCATTTTGATTTGGCCCGAGCCAATTCTTCTTCGCTCGGACCAGATTTTGCGAGTTTCGCAATTTCATCGGTGATCGTCTGTTCGATCTGTTTCAGATCCGATCCCGGACGGGCGGTGGCGATCACTCCAAAAATACCTGATAGTGGCTGGCTGCCCTGAAACGACTGTACACCCGATGCCAATTGGCGGTCATAAACAAGAGCCTTATTGAGCCGTGACGAGAGGCCTTCCGTTAGGATACTGGATGCAAGATCAAGCTCAGCATCGCCGGCATCGAAGAGGGCCGCCGTATGCCAAAACATATTGGTCCTTTCCTGTGGAACTCGGTCGCTGACCTCGACGATCTTTTCGCCGTCGAGTTTGACCATGCTTTTTGCGGGTCGATCCAGTGCCGGCCCGGGCGGAATCGATCCGAAATATTTCTCGACAAGACGTTTTGCCTCGGCGGTATCGAAATCGCCGGCGATCACCAGTGACAGATTGTTTGGCGTGTAATAGACACGGAAGAACTCTTTTACATCGTCCAGTGTCGCAGCCGTAAGATCTTCGTGAATGCCGATGACGTCCGTGTGATACGGATGCCCCAACGGAAAAAGATTCTCCAGGAGAATTTTAAACGCCCGGCCATAGGGCTGATTCTCGAGGCCCTGTCGTCGTTCGTTTTTCACGACCATCACTTGATTATCAAACTTTTCCTTAGTCAGCGCTTCCGGCAATGTGGCTAGCCTGTCGGCTTCGACCCAAAGCAGATTCTCAAGATTTCCCGACGGGACCGTTGCGAAGTAATTGGTCCGGTCTTGATTGGTCGTCCCGTTCACGCCTCCTTCGAACAAATTGGCACCGGCAGCCTCGACGTACTCAAAATACTCTTTGCTAGCATTCTTTGAGCCCTGGAACATCATATGCTCAAAAAGGTGAGCGAAACCGCTGCGACCCGGCTTTTCATTCGCCGAACCGACGTAAAACCACTGATTAACATGAACAACCGGCAGCTTTCGGTCAACATGAAGGATGACCTGCAAACCGTTCGGCAGCGAATATTTCTCAAACTGGATCTTTGGAACGGAACTCGCGGTATTCTGCGCATTAACTGATATGACCGGCAGGAAAAGGACTGCTGCGACAAGCCCGAATAAGGCGATCCGCGATAGGATATTGTTCATATTATCTCCGTTTTTTGTGTTTGCTTTGCGGTATATACGAGGCCACCAAATTCATGGTTTCATTTGTACAACTACAACGACCGATCGATCTGGTAGGTAGCTACACTCGTCGGCGTTTCGAAACACCGCACCTTGTTGACCCGAACCCGTTCGTCCCCGATCCGCGTATTCAGATACTCCAAAATATATCGCGCAAGATTTTCTGCGGACGGGTTAAGCTCCTCGTCGAACGGAGGAAGGTCATTCAGGTTGCGATGGTCGAGATATGTAACAATTTCGTCGGCGGCATCCTTAAGATCACCGAAATCAATTAGGAGGCCGATATTGTTCAATTCTTCGCCTCGGGCATAGATCTCGATCTTGTAATTGTGCCCGTGCAGGTTCTCGCACTTTCCTTTGTAACCGCGCAGTTGATGTGCGGATGAAAAGTTTCGTTCGATCATTACTTCAAAAAATGATGGCATATTTATTTCGCACGAATCGACGCGCAGTTTGCAAAAAGGCAACATTTCGACTAATCTTCAGCCGACTGGGCGGTATAAAACAGTATATAGCCGAATGGTCTGATTTTTCGAGTTCCCGGTACATTTCCAAGCGATAAATTCTATTTCTCCATACTTTTGATATGACTACAATCTTCTGTAAGTTCGTTCTATGCAAAGGGCTAGTGTTGACCACACTTGGACTTAGCGTCGCTGTGTCGGCCGCATTGACGTTAAACGCGCAAGCTCCAATAAAAGAAAAACGTGCGCGGACAGGTGTGGAAGTCGCAACGAAGACCCGTCCCGTTAGACCGACAGAGGAGTTAAGGACGACTTACGATAATAGCAGTGCCGCGGAAATGGCCGAACTTGCTCCGCCGTGCGCATCGACCGGAGTGACTATCAACGTCGCACTGGGAAATTCGATACAATCGGCGATAAATGCGGCGGCGCCGGGTGATCGCATTCTGCTTGCTTCGGGAACATTTACGCAACAGTTTATCGTAGATAAATGCGTCACAATAGAGGGAGCGGGACAAGCCCTTACAACGATTCGATCTCCCGCCACTCTCACCACCAGTAGTATTATAGGGGTCAGTGCTGAATCTATAATCGAGGTCAAAAATTTCGCGTATGTGACCGTATCCAAACTAACATTGAGTGGGCCTGTTCCGTTCGTGAACGATGTTTATGGGATTCTGGTCATCCAGGGCTCGACCCTTAAAATGCTCGACGCCACGGTGACGTCAATACGAAAATCAGGCGGGCTTGACGCTGAAGAGCATATCAATTCGATCAGGGCGGGTTGGCCGGACGCCGGCCTTTCCGGATCGTTAGACCTTACGCGCGTTACCGTGACGAGTTACCAGAAAACCGGTGTCATCGTGAGCGGAACATCGTCAACTGCCGTGATAGACGACAGCGACATAATCGGAGCCGGTCCGCAGAACTTGGTCCTGCAGAACGGGATCGAAGCGAGCAATCTCGCGTCGTTGACAATTACGAACAGCGTCTTATCGAACAACCGGTGCACGCTCGCCATATGCAATAGCGGTCAAGCATGGTCGTACGCCGTGCTTTCGTTCGGAAGCGGTGCGATAAACGCTTCAGGGAACAATATCGAAAATAACGACGGAGGGATCTATGTTTGGGCACCGGGCTTAAGTTCGACCGTTACCGGAAACAAATTGAGCCTGCTGCGATTTAGCGGGATCGATCTGGATGAAGGCACGACAAGTGTTTCAGATAATTTTGTGATCGGCGATGCGGGCGGGCCGGTAAGGAGCATCGGCGTATTTTCGTTCTTCGGCAATGTTGGGAACAGCATAGGTAACCTTCAGAGAAATTCCTTTACAGGGGCATCGAGCTTTGGAGTTGATATCGTTGATGGAGCCACGAATGATTCGGCGGTGCCGGCGGTAACTGCTAATTTCAATCGCATTGCCACAAACGCGACCCGTCTGCGAAACATGTCGGCCGGTGCAGTAAATGCCGAGAATAATTATTGGGGATCTAATTCCGCACCTGTGTTTGCCCTCGCGTTGGGTGCGGTATTTGGCGCGGTGGACGCCGACCCGAGGCTGATACTTGATACAACCACATCGGTATCTTCCGTAAACGCAGGTGGTACGGCGACGGTCACGGCGAATGTTCGCAGAAATTCGTCTGGTACCGATACGTTTACTCCTACAACACGTCTTCCCAATCCGCTTCCCGTCTTGTATCCGACAGGTATCCCCGTTTTGTTCTCGTCGAATCAATTCGGATCAGTGAACCCGCCGGTCGTTCCGTTGGTTAACGGACTAGCCCAAACCACTTTCACAGCGGGCGGGCCGTTCCTGAATAACGAAACCGCGACGGTAACCGCGACGATCGATAGTGGTTCGGATCCCGTGAACATTGCCGTGGTTCTTCCGCCGACGGCATCAACAGCATCCGTTAGCGGGCGTGTTTTCTCATTCGATGGCCACTCGCTGAGGAATGTCCGAGTATCGATAACAAGCGCCGAAGGCAGAGTACAAACGGTGGTCTCGAATTCGTTTGGGTACTTTGCATTCACGTCCGTGACAGCGGGCGAGACCTATGTATTGTCGGCCGGATCCAAGACCCACAGATTTTCGTCGCGAACAGTCGCGGTCAATGACAATGTCACTGGTATAAACCTTACTGCAAATCCTTAATGGAATAATTACGAAGAGTTGCCGTTCGAGGACCGAAACAATTCCGCAACATCTTTAAGGTCACCGGTTACGGGGGCTTTTGGAAGGCTGTTCAGGAAGTCGCGGCCATAGGATTTTGTCCGTAGCCGAGAATCGAGAATGGCGATAACCCCTCTGTCTGTGTTGCTGCGGATCAAACGGCCAATTCCCTGCTTAAGCGAGATCACAGCCTGCGGAACGCTGTAGTCAAAGAAAGATCTCCCGCCATTCTCGTCGATGAACTGGCTCCGAGCGGAGACGATCGGATCCGACGGCACAGCGAACGGAAGTTTATCAATGATCACACAAGAAAGCTGTTCACCCTGGACGTCGACGCCCTGCCAAAATGACGATGTGGCGAACAGGACTGCGTTTGGCGTCTCGCGAAAACGCTCGAGCAGTCCGGCTTTTGACATCGAACCCTGAATAAAGCATGGATAGTTCATTCGCGATGAAACGAGTTCATATAATGCATTCATCGAATAATTGCTCGTAGCAAGCACAAACGCGCGGCCTTCGGTTATCTGTAGGAGTTTGATGATCTCGCCCGCTGCCATCTGCGAAAATTCTGGCGCTCGCGGATCGGGCATCGCCTTCGGCAGATAAATGATCGCCTGTTTTTCATAATCGAATGTTGACGGTGCGATCAGAGTTTCGGTTTTACTTCGATCAAGGCCGAGGCGGTTTCGGATGAATTCGAATTTTCCGTTAGCCGAGAGCGTTGCGGAGGTGAGAATGCAAGTGTCGACCTTGTCAAAAAGCCTTTCTTGAAGAAGGTTAGAAACGTCAATCGGCGACGCCTGAAGAAAAGTTCCCTTACCGCGCCGCTCGACCCAGTAAACAAAATTTCTCTCGGCCTGTTTGATCAGAAACTCAAGATCAAAACGCGATTGTCTGATCCGGCGGACAAGCGTTTCCGCCTCCGGAATCGTTTCGCCAAACGGCTCGATCGAATTCTCCAAACTGCCGAGCGCAGTGTCGAGCGCCTGATATGTCTCGCCATGCGGAGTCGGTGCCTGTTCTCCATCGGTGGTTCGATACGTAAATGCTTCAGTTGATAGGGGAAACCGGCCGTCCTGGCCGCGAACCTGCGAAAACCGCATCCAAAATTGATCTGAAAGACCGACTATACGCGCGGCTATCTTGGTAATTTGGCTTGTAGCTATCGCGTCCGGAATCGGCAATCTATCGGAATCGCGGATCAGGTCGTCGATCTGGTAGTTGGACACCTGAAAGCCGAAATATTCCGAGGCTATATCTTCGAGCAGGTGCGCCTCGTCGAAAATGACCGCTCCGTAATCGGGGAGCACCCGTCCGTATTGGTTGCCGCGAACGTTTAGATCGGCGAAAAATAGATGGTGATTGACTATTATTATGTCGGCATCTTCTGCTCGAGCCCTCATTCGTGTAATGAAACATGGCTCGAAATCAGGACATTTCTGACCTATGCAGGCCTCCGACTTGGCATTTATTCGGCTCCAAAAAGATATATTATCCGGCAAGCTTCGGAGCTCCGAACGGTCACCGGTTGCCGTTTCGCGCGACCACTGCAAAACCTCATTGAAGTGATCGATCTCGTTCAGGCCGTCCAGAATCGGTTGATGCTCGGCCTTTCCGATCTTATAAAGACAGGCATAATTTGAACGACCCTTCATATACGCCGCAGAAAACTTCTTGGGTAACACCTTTTTCAGAAACGGAATGTCCTTCTCCATCAACTGTTCCTGGAGATTCTTAGTGCCGGTTGAGATAATCACTCGTTTGTTCAGCTTGGTTGCCGCGGCGATGGCAGGAACAAGGTAGGCGAGTGTTTTTCCGGTCCCTGTACCCGCTTCAACAATGAGGTGCTTGCGATCTTCAAACGCACGTACAATTGCCTCAGCCATTTTCACCTGGCCGGGCCGATGCTCATAAGTTTCGTGATATTTCTCTATAAGGCCGCCAGGGCCCAAAATGCTTTCCACGTTGATATTTTCGGGGCATTTTCGATTGACCAAAACAATGCCATCTGTTAAAAACTTAACTACGATTAACTCACCAGGATCGCCCTACTTCGGTCGGGAAGCCATTGTAAAGGTGCATTGAGAAATCGATCGGACCTGTTCATTTTAGACCCTTTCCGCGCAGATTACGATGTTGAAGAGAATTTTGGCCCTTTGTTTTGGAAAGAATTTGTTTCGATCGAGGCCCCGTGCGATTCAAGTAACAATAGTCATCATAGGTTTGGCCGCGGGATTCGTGTCTTTGCCGGATCTTTTCTCCTCAAAAGCCGACGCGGTGAGCCGTACAGGACTGGTCGTACGAACTTCGAGCCAAACTGCCGATATCCCGAACTACGATATACGAATTGATAAGAGAGCCCTAAACGAGGTAGTCAAGGCTCTAAGGACTAAGGCCGACACTGCGAATATCCGCGATCGAATTGCGGCGGGCGAAGCCGACTTGCGACAGAGGGTGCCGTCGCTGAAGGTCGAGTATAACTTCGAGATCGGGACCCCGGAGATCATTGGGCCCGACGCAACGCTCGGAAGGGCCTTTTTGACCGGGCCGTCGAATGAAAAACGATCGGAGATCCTACGAAGATTCGCGGCGGAAAATCAAGCCTTGTTCGGTATTACGGCGGATCAGGCCGACCGGCTTAAGGTTCGTGCGGACTATTCGAATCCAGAAGACGGTTTGTCTTTCGCGCATATCGAGCAATTAGAAAATGGAATTCCGGTCTTTCGCGGTGCGATCAAGGCCGGTTTTACCAAACACGGCGAGATGATACGCGTCGTGTACAATTTTGCGCCCGGCCTCGACGCGGCCTCGCTTTCAAAGGATTTCGGCGATCCAATGCGGGCGGTCGAGTTGGCAGCCAATTCGATAAGAGCTGACCCGAAAACACTTCAACTGGACCGAAATGCGTCCCTCTCCGACGACCTAAGGGAAGTTTATGGCCGAGGAGATTGGGCAACGACCGCTGAAAAGATCTATTTCCCTATGGAACCGGGTGTTGCCGTCCCCGCCTGGAAGGTGCTGATCTGGCAGCCTGTAAATGCTTATTATGTAATAGTTGCGGTCGGTACCGAGACTATACTGTGGCGTAAAAATATTACTGAGGATCAAGCACAACCGGCAACTTACAGCGTCTACGCAAACTCGAACGCGATGATAAACGTCGCCGACAATCCGTTTCCGATGACGCCCGGGCCGACAGCGCCGAACGGAACTCAGGGTTCACCGATCGCTCGTACGGTCATATCGCGGATCGGCAACGAGGCGCCGTACTCATTTAACAATAACGGATGGATCAACGACGGGTCGAATTCGACCGACGGTAATGCCGTCGAAGCCGGACTTGACCGCGAAGACCCCACGGGCGTTGATCCTTTAGGAAAACCCTCAGGCGTTCCCGATCGCACGTTTAACTATCCGTTCGAGCCCGGTGTACCGACATTTCCGGTCCAGAGCGCAGGTGGTTCTCCGATCCCTGCGGGAACTACGCCAACACCGTGCGGCACTGTGGGAACCACTCCGGCGATGACCGATTTCCAGAAGGCCGCGGTAACACAGCTTTTTTACATCAACAATTGGTACCACGATGAAATGTACCGCCTGGGATTCACCGAACAAGCCGGAAACTTTCAGAACGACAACTTTGGACGGGGCGGCGTCGGTAACGATAGGGTTTCTGCCGAAGCCCAGGACTGCTCCGGGACGAACAACGCGAATTTTTCGACTCCGGCCGATGGCGGGCGCGGCCGCATGCAAATGTATCTTTGGACCGCGCCGACACCGGATTTTGATGGCGATCTTGATGCGGATGTAATAATTCACGAACACACCCACGGCCTTTCACAGCGATTGCATGGTAATGGCAGCGGATTGACCCTGGGAATTTCACGTGCAATGGGCGAAGGATGGTCTGATTTTTACGGCCATGCGATGTTGAGTGAACCGACAGATGCGATCGACGGGATCTATACAACTGCATCGTACGACACATATAATCCATCGGACCCCAACAATTACTATTACGGCATTCGACGATTCCCAAAAGCGATCATGAGTTCGACAGGCGGCCCCGAGAACCGACCGCATAATCCGCTCACTTTCGCCGACATTGACTCCTCACAGATAAGCATAAATAACGGCGCATTTGCACCGGGCGGCAGCGGTGCGGCGGATCAAGTTCATAACGCGGGTGAGGTTTGGAGCAGCGCCCTGTGGGAAGTTCGTGCCAAGTATATTCAACGCCTTGGTTGGGCGGCAGGAAACCGCAGAATTCTGCAGCATGTGACGAACGGAATGAAGCTGTCGCCGATCGGGCCTACTTTCTTGACCGGGCGCGACGCTATTCTTGCGGCTGCGTTGGCGGACGGTACAGCTTCGGATGTTGCTGATATCTGGGCAGGATTCGCGATTCGGGGGATGGGATTTCGCGCCAGTTTTCAGAATGTTGGTTCCGGTTCGGGAACGACCCGGGTCACCGAATCGTTCGAACGTCCGAACCTGGTACAAAGCCCTGCGATCAGCATATCCGACAGCGGAGGTGATGGGTATCCAGAACCCGGTGAAGTTCTTACCGTCACCATACCGTTGTCCAATAATACTGGTACGGATGCGACCGGTGTAACGCTTCAGTTGGCTAACGGCGGGGCCGCGGCTTACGGCGCGATCGGCCACAGGTCAACCGTCGAAAAAACGGTCAATTTCACAGTTCCGACAGGCGCCGTATGCGGTTCGCCTCTATCGATAACGGCAAACGTTGGAAGCAGTCTCGGACCAACTAGTTTTACTTTTACGATAATTGTTGGAACTCCGATTAGGACGCTGTCCGAAAATTTTGACCAGGTGGCTGCGCCCGGACTGCCCGATGGGTGGACCGCTGCGGCCATCCAGGGCGGGCCGAACTTCGTAACATCTACCAACTTCGCTGATAGTCTTCTGAATTCTGCATTTGCGCGTGAACCTTTGACGATCGGCGGCGGTACTGATCTGACTTCTCCGGCAACTCTCATATCGGCCGAGGCGGCAAAAGTTATGTTTCGCCACCGCTATGATACGGAGGCGGGATGGGATGGCGGCGTTTTGGAGATCAAGATCGGTGACGATCTGTTTAAGGATATTCTTGAAGCCGGTGGAGAGTTTGTGGCTGGCGGCTACAATAGTGACCTCGGGGCAAATGGTGCAAACAACCCACTTGCAGGCCGGAAGGCGTGGTCCGGTAATTCGGGGGGATTCATCAGGACGACTGCTCGGCTTCCGATTTCGGCAGCTGGTAAGAGTGTACAGTTTAGGTGGCGGTTTGGGTCTGACGATAATACGGCAAGCCACGGCTGGAACATCGATACGATCGCAGTTGAAGGAAATTATTCCTGCTCGGCATCGACAATTCGATCGCGAGCCGATTTCGATGGCGATGGAAAGTCCGACCTGTCAGTCTTCCGACCGTCCGAAGGTAATTGGTACCAGGATCGATCCACCGCCGGGTTTACCTCGGCGAATTGGGGCTTGTCAGGCGACGTAATAGTGCCAGGTGATTACGACGGTGACGGGAAGGCAGACACTGCCGTTTTCAGGCCCTCGAGTGGACTCTGGTATTTGTTAAAAAGTTCGAATAGCTCGTTCCAGATCAGTTCGTTCGGGCTTGATGGTGATATCCCGGTCCCGGGGGATTATGATGGCGACGGATCCGATGATATCGCAGTATTCCGTCCGTCATCGAGCATTTGGTATATCACCAACAATACGGGTGTTTCGATTGTCCCGTTCGGCGTCAACGGCGATATCCCGATCCGCGGAAAATTTGATAATGACGCCAAAACTGATATAGGCGTATTTCGGCCTTCAAACGGCACTTGGTGGATTTTCAGGTCGACCGGAGGATACGAAGTATATAGTTTTGGACAATCATTAGATCTGCCGGTACCGGCGGACTATGACGGGGATAACATCGACGACGTTGCAGTTTATCGGCCTTCAAACGGAACATGGTATATACATCGGAGTTCCGATCGTACGGTTCAATATGTCGGTTGGGGGATTTCCTCGGATAAGCCGGTGCCTGGAGACTATGATGGCGACGGTAAGGATGACGTAGCCGTATACCGCAACGGCATCTGGTACGTTCAGCGTTCGACCGCCGGTACCTTGATAGCTGCTTTCGGAATTGCGGAGGATTCGCCGGTTCCGAAGGGTTATATTCCCTAAAAATCCATCGATTTTTGATCGCAGGTCGAGGTTTTTTATAGTAGCCGCATTACTTGTTAAAAGAAACAGTTTACCTTTCGGGAAATTCGTTATAAAGTAAGTTGTATTGTTCTTGTTAGTCATTCATCGTCCGATTGCGACGGATGCGTTCATCCATTCGACCTATTAAGCAGTACCAGGTTTGAAAGTAAGTTTTCGCTATTCGCGTACGCGGCGACTATAAACGTTTTATCTTGGAGGCCAATAATGTTTAGAAAATTCACCGCTGCTGTCCGAACTGAACTTCTGATCGGTTTCTTCATCGCAGCCTTGCTAACTGTATTTGCAGTTCTCCCATCGCAATTTGTTACAAAGGCGGGCGTTCGGAGTGACGCAACGTCTCCCAATCCCCGGGCCGATTTTAGCGGTGACGGGACAACCGACGTCTCAGTATTTCGTCCTTCAATTGGCGTTTGGTATGCCGATTTTTCGGGTGGGGGCGGGTTTACCGGTATTCAATGGGGCGTAGCTTCTGACGAACTAGTGCCAGGTGATTACGACGGCGACGGCATCACCGATACCGCCGTGTTCCGTCCGAACCCTACACCGCATATAGCAGACTTTTTGATCCTTCAGAGCAGCGATTTTATCATCAGCACCTTTGACTTTGGGATTCCCGGCGATATTACGACCGTCGGAGATTATGACGGCGACGGCAGTGACGACATTTCCGTATGGCGGGAGTCGACAAAGACCTGGTGGGTACGAAAGACTACCGACGGGCTTTTTATCGTTAAGCAATTTGGCGAAGTTGGTGATGTGCCCGTCCCCGGAGATTATGACGGCAACGGCATAACTAACCTCGCGATCTTTCGTCCAGGCAGCAACCTCTGGTACATTGCCAATTCGTTCGATAATCCATCGCAGGATTTTTACACTGTTCAGTTCGGCTCACAGGGCGACACGCTAGTTCAGGCTGATTACGACGGTGACGGCAGTGACGATGTTGCTGTTTACAGGCGATCGACAGGTGTTTGGTACATTCTGGAAAGTTCGACAGAATCGGCACGAATTCTCAAGTTCGGCGTAAAGAATGACATACCAGTACCGGGCGATTATGACGGTGATGGCAGTTACGATGAAGCGGTTTACCGTTCGGGCGTTTGGTATCTTAATCGATCGACGCTAGGGTATATAGCTTACAAGTTCGGCGTCGAGGGAGACATCCCGATTCCGAATGAATATATACCGTAGTTTGAAGTTGAAATTGAATTGCGGCGAGGCGGCCTTTTCGGATCGATCGGAAAGGTCGTCTTTCTTATTGGTTGGGACAGGGGTGAATATTGACGATATCGGTCCGTTTTTGATATAAATTAACAAAATACAAATTCGGGCTGGCCGGTACGCTTCATACCTTAAATTTCAGTATTAAAAAAACGCAAAAAAGAGCAGTTTTTGTATTCAAAATACGGAGGTTCACCGTAACTGACGATAATTTGTCTTTCCGGTGGACGCGAGGAAGTTTCCGATTTGACGAGAATTCTTGAGCTTTAGGAGTGCTGATTGATGCAAAACAATTCAAACGTACGCGGCTTATTGCTGAGTGTACTTGTGTTAGCGACAGTTGCGGCGATGGTTGCCGTACCGTATATATTTCGAACCGAGGCAGTGGCTCAAGACGCAAAGGGCGCGAAAAATAGCTCCGGGCCCAACGAAAACTTACCGAATTACGACATTCGCACTTCGAAGGAGGGTGCGGAAGATCTGGTCAAATTCCGGCTTGCGGCAGGAAAGAATGCCGAGTCGGTTGCTTCTGAAGTTGAAGGCTTCGTTCGAGGCGAAGAAAGTTTGCGGTCACGCGTTAAAGGCCTGAAGGTTGAATATAATTCCGACATCCGAACTCCGGAGGTAATTGGTGTCGATGTGAAAATGGGACGAGAGTTCCTTACGTCACCTGCTTCGGGAAAACGATCGGACGTGCTTCGCAACTTCATAAAACAGAACAATTATCTGGTCGGCGTGAACGACAGCCAAACGGATCTGCTTAAGACAACTGCCGATTACCCCAATCCGGACGGACGGCTCTCGTTTGTTCGGCTCGAACAGGTAATTGATGATGTACCGGTATTTCGAGGTGAAGTGAAGGCCGGAATCACAAAAAGTGGTGAATTAATCCGCGTTATTAACAATCTAGCGCCCGGACTCGATTACGGATCTCTCTCAACGGATTTCGGCGATCCACTGGCGGCCGTACGAACCGCCGCTGAAAATATTAAGTATGAACTTACATTTCCGGAAGATTCGCTGAATGCGGCCGCGTCAACGGATTCGAAATCCGTTTTTGGATCTGGAGAATGGGCCACGACCGCCGAAAAAATGTACTTCCCGACCGAACCTGGCGTCGCAAGGCCCGCTTGGCGGGTGCTGATCTGGCTTCCTGTTAATGCGTATTACGTGATCGTCGATGCGGAAACAGGAGTCGTATTGTGGCGCAAGAATATTACTGAGGACCAGACTCAGACGGCCACATATCAGGTTTACAATAATCCCAACGCATTCATTCCGGCCGCAGACAGCCCGGCGCCGCTTTCGCCCGGGCCCATAGACCCAACGACGGGGACTCAGGGAGCCATAATTGCACGAACAAACGTCACTCTGATCGGTAACGAAGGCCTAAATTCCTTCAACAACAATGGCTGGATCACGGACGGAAACAATACGACCGACGGTAACGCGGTCGAAGCCGGTGTTGATCGCGTCAGTCCAAATGGTGTCGACGCAACACAGACCGGTGACCCGGTTCGTGTGTTTGAATCTACGTGGAATCCGCCGCCGGGAAATCCTGCTCCGGGCGACGAACCATTGACCCCGCAAGCGCAGCGGGGGGCCGTTGTGCAAATGTTTTATGTAGTTAACCGTTACCACGATATTTTATACAGGTTAGGGTTCAACGAGCAGGCAGGCAATTTTCAGAACCTGAATTTCGGGCGCGGTGGTTCAGAAGGCGACCGAATCTCAGCCGAGGGCCAAGACTCCTCAGACACCGATAATGCGAACTTTGCTACACCCGCCGATGGCGGTCGGGGACGCATGCAAATGTTTCTTTGGGAAGGGCCGACACCAGACCATGACGGTACTGCTGATGCCGAGATCGTTATCCACGAGATCACACACGGAACGGCCAGTCGACTTCACGGAAACGCGTCCGGACTTACCTCTAATATGGCGAGAAGCATGGGTGAAGGTTGGGGTGACTTTTTTGGAAACGCCCTGCTGGCCGAACCGACTGATCCCATCAACGGTGTTTACACGACGGCTGGCTATTCAACAAAGTTGATCGGATCAGGCTTTCTTGGAAACTATTACTACGGAATCCGTCGTTTTCCGCGAGCGCCGATAACCCTTCTTGGTGCGAACGGCAAGCCGCACAATCCATTCACGTTTCGTTACGCCAACAACGATTGCAGTTCACTCGTCGGAACTTCGACGACGAACCCGAGCAGTGCTTTTCCACGCGGACCGGTTGGGTCATCTGTCTGCGATCAGGTTCACAACCTCGGCGAAATTTGGAGCAGCGCATTGTGGGAGGTTAGAAACCGATTTGTGCAGCGGCTCGGGTTTCAGACGGGTACGATGAAGGTGCTTCAATTTGTTACTGATGGAATGAAGCTAGCCCCGCTATCACCGACATTTATTCAAGAAAGGGACGCGATAATTGCAGCGGCTCAGGCAAGTTCGCTCGCGCCCGAGGCGGCGGCTGATGTTACCGACGTTTGGAACGGTTTTCGTGCGCGCGGCCTTGGATTTTCCGCGGTCATAACAAACGCCGGGACAGGGACAAATGACACATCGGTGGTCGAAAACTTTGATCCCCCCAACGCGGCGCTTGTTGATCCATTCGTGGTAAGCGACGCATCAGGCGACGGTGACGGTGTCCCTGAACCCGGTGAGACTGTAACGTTTACGATAAATATTGCGAACAGCACCGGAAACACCGTAAATAATGTAAGGGCAAATGTTAACGGAGCGTCCAATGTCAGCTATGGCAACATCTTAAACGGCCAGACGGTTGCACGGAATCACACCTATGTGATCCCTCCCGGCGCGGCCTGCGGCAGCCTTCATACGGTGACGATAAATGTTTTAAGCGATCTTGGGGTGAACGTCCCACAGCAGAAGAGTTTAATACTTGGAACGCCGAGTATTGGGCTATCAGAAAATTTTGACGGCGTGACGGCACCATCCCTTCCCGCCGGGTGGACGACCACCCTGTCGAATCCGCCGGCTCCAAATGCCGGGGTTCCCTGGGTTACGTCTCTAGTGAACCCGAGAAGTGCCCCGAACGCAGCATTTGCGGATGAATCTGAGTTCGTCGGCCTAACGGAACTCGAATCGCCCGCCATCGCGGTTGGTTCGGCCACTGCTCAACTAAAGTTCGATCTCAACGTTTTTGCCGAAGCCAACGGGGATACCGGCTTTGACGGTTTGGTACTTGAGATCAAGATCGGAGGCGGAACCTATCAGGATATAGAAGCAGCCGGCGGGACATTTGGCGAATTTGGCTACACTCACACGATGTCATCGGGATTTGGGAACCCACTGCCAGGCAGAAGGGCTTGGTCCGGTAATTCAGCCGGCTACCGCAGTGTAGTTGTCAATCTTCCCGCTTCGGCAAACGGCCAAAGCATCCGGCTGAAGTGGCGTTTCGGTACGGACGAATCGATCGCCGAGGACGGAGTAAAGATCGACAATGTGACTATAATCAACAGTTACACTTGCTCGGGCGGCGGCCCTATCGGGAAATCTGTCCGAGCAGATTTTGATGGCGACCTAAAGTCCGATCTTTCGATATTCCGGCCGATAGAAGGCAATTGGTATCTAAATAGGTCAACGGCTGGATTTACGGGCCTGAAATGGGGTATTGGTTCGGACACGCTTGTGCCGGGTGATTATGACGGCGACAAGAAAACAGATACCGCAATTTTTCGTCCATCGAATACACCGGGTGTTGCCGACTTCCTGATCCTTTTCAGCAATAACTTTACGTTTACCGGAATCGATTGGGGGATCAACGGCGACGTGCCGACGATCCGCGATTATGACGGTGATCAAAAGGACGACGTTGCAATTTGGCGTCCCACTTCGGGACATTGGTACATTATCAGGAGCGCCGATCAGGGCGTAATTATCGAGCAGTTCGGACAGGCCGGGGATGTTCCAACACCCGGCGACTATAACGGCGACGGCAAAACAAACCTGGCTGTCTTTCGGCCAGGGAGTAACACGTGGTTTATTGCAAACACGATAGTGAACGCGAATCAGAATTTCTATGGAGTGCCGTTTGGGTCCGCCGGCGACAAACTTGTATGGGCGGATTATGACGGGGACGGGTCGGACGATATAGCGACCTTCAGGCCAGCGACGGGTGTCTGGTATATTCTCCGAAGTGCCTCCAACGCTTTGTTGGTATACCAATTTGGCATTAACGGTGATATTCCGACGCCGGGCGATTACGACGGAGACGGCAAATACGAACCAGCGATATATCGTTCCGGAGTCTGGCATCTTCTCCGATCTACTGCAGGCTATACCGCTTCGCAGTTCGGGGTTGGCAGCGACATACCAATTCCAGGCGAGTATTTGCCATAGTTTTCACATTCATGAAAGGCACCGGTTCCGGTGCCTTTCCGATGCTTTGACCTGCTTGATCTAGACTTTTTTCGCTTTGAAGGCGTCTTAGATTGCGCTAGAAATAATCTCCGTCGGGGTAACAATCAATGCAGTTCGAGGCACGCAATCGGCGCTCAATTAAGTTGTTGGTCTTTTCAACGGTCCTGATATTCTCGGCCATTTTCTTTACTAAACCGTTCGAAAGGCAGTACCGGACGAGCGCGTCAGCCTCCGGGCCGTCTCCGTCTCATTCGGGCGCTCCCGCTGAGGCTAACTGCACACTCTGTCACGGTGATTTTGCCGTCAATAGCGGATCTGGAAACATTACGATCTCCGAGCTGCCGCCAAATTATCGTGCCGGGCAACAAATTCCGGTCACGGTCACAGTAAACCAATCTGACGCCGTCATTTTCGGATTTCAGTTAACGGCGGTCGATTCTGCCGGGAGGCGAGTCGGCAGCTACACGCTGCCGGCGGGATCCCCACCCGCAATTCAGGAAACAACCGGGATCGTTGATGGTGTTGAGCGGCGATATGTCTCGCACACCGTAAACGGAATCACGCCTTCACAGTTCGGAACTAAATCGTGGACGTTTACCTGGAACGCCCCTGCGCAGCGAAAGGGCAAGGTCACGTTTTATGCCGCGGGGAACGGTGCAAACAGCGACGGCGGAACCGGTGGTGACCGCATATACACCGAGAACGCGGCAACACTTTCGGGAAGTGCGCTTGCGAGCTTCGATGCGGATACAAAGAGCGACCTTTCCGTATGGCGACCTTCGAACGGCGTTTGGTACTCCTATAACAGTACCGATGGCAATTATCAGGTAAATCAGTTCGGTACGAACGGCGACAAGATCGCGCCCGGCGATTATGATGCTGACGGTAAGACCGACCTTGCTATCTGGCGCCCGACGACTGGATTTTGGTATATAAGAAAGAGTTCCGGCGGTTTTGATACCGTGCCGTTTGGCGCGCCCGGGGATACGCCAGTCCCCGGCGACTTTGATGGCGACCTTAAGAATGATATTGCGATCTGGCGACCCTCGACGGGGGTCTGGTACGTTCTACGAAGTTCCGACGGGGGCTATGACATTCGCCAGTTCGGTGGGTCAGGCGACATTCCGACGCAGGCCGACTTCGATGCTGACGGCAAGACCGATCTTGCGGTTTGGCGACCTTCGAACGGCGTTTGGTACATTTGGAGAAGTTCGGATAATACTTTCTCGATCTTCGGATTTGGCCTCACGGGCGACAAGCCGGTTCAAGCAGATCACGATGGAGACGGAACTGCCGACGCTGCGATATATAGACCGTCGGAAGGACGCTGGTATATTCTAGGCTCGTCTAAAGGATTTGTAACAACACGATTTGGCGCTGTGTCGGACACACCGGCGGTTGCTGATTACGATGGTGACGGGAGCGCAGACATCGCGGTTTACCGTAATGGGGAGTGGTACGCGTTGTTGAGTTCTGACGGCACCGTAGCCATAAGCACTTTCGGGATCTCGGGCGATGTCCCGGTGCCATCAGGATACACACCAAACTAAGCCTTTACACTCGCGCCGTAATTTGTTGTTGAGATCATCTAACCGAAAACGTTAAAAATGACACCGCTTCATAGCTGGAGATATCTTGGTTTCCTTCTGATCGCATTTTCCGCTGTTCGAGGCACGCCACCGGACGCCTTTATCCGCATTAATCAGGCGGGCTATCTTCCGCAAGACACCAAGGCAGCTATAGTTTTCTCAAAGGCTCCGCTCACCGGGGATTTCACTGTACGAAATCTCAAAAACGGAAATGTTGAATTTCGCAGCGGGCTTAAGCCGTTAAATGCCCCGAACTGGAGCAATCCGGCGTATTCGAACCATTACGAATTGGATTTCTCATCTCTAAATTTGGTCGGCGACTTCATAGTCACCCTCGAGAACAAATCAGTGCAATCTTCAAAGCTCTCGATCGGGCGGTATCCCGCTTACCACGAGGATCTTTTGTTTTTTATGCGGCAGCAGAGATGCGGGTACAATCCGTTTCTCGATATTGTCTGCCATTGGGGCGACGGACGTTCGTTCTATGCACCGTTTCCGGATGAGTCATTCGTAGACGCTACCGGCGGTTGGCACGATGCCGGCGACCAGCTTAAATATCTGATAACGGCGAGCAACGCAACGGCTCGAATGATGCTCGCTTACGAACTTCAAAAGGAGAAATTTGGTGATTTTGTAGATGCGATGGGCCGCGAGGGCAGGCCAAATGGCGTTCCGGATATATTAGACGAAGCAAAATGGGGACTCGATT
Organism: Pyrinomonadaceae bacterium; assembly: GCA_049679665.1. Classification (GTDB taxonomy): domain Bacteria; phylum Acidobacteriota; class Blastocatellia; order Pyrinomonadales; family Pyrinomonadaceae; genus OLB17. The sequence goes on from JBAUGL010000116.1 coordinate 22,337, forward strand.
GGATTCACAAACTACACCCGGACGCGGATCTGTTATTCCACCAGGTCGCCGACGACCGTGATCACCGCGGCTTTAAGTTGCCGAACGACGACAATGCTGATTATGGCTGGGGGAAAAACAGCTATCGGCCGGTGTATTTCGCTGATGGCAAGCCTCAGGGACTAAGTCAGTGGAAGAGCCGCGCGACAGGTGTTGCCAATATTGCCGGGCGATCGGCAGCGGCGATGGCGATGGCCTACAGAATATGGAAATCAGAGATCAGAGATACAGCTTTTGCCGCTAAATGCTTAAAAGCGGCAGAAGAGTTGTACGCGAAGGGCAAGCGGCAAGAGGGCTTTCAGCAAGGCAATTCATTCGGTGCGCCATATCGTTATAACGAAGACACATGGGCGGATGATATGGAGTGGGCGGCGGCCGAATTGTTTAAGGCCACACGGAAACCGTCTTACTTACTGGATGCGATACGATACGCGAAGATCGCTGGAACGACATCGTGGATGGAATTCGAAGACTCCGAGATGGGTGCGGACATGTCGCGACATTACCAGATGTACCCATTTACGAACGTCGGCCATTTTGCGTTGTACCCGCTGATCGATGCGAAAACGAAACGCGAGATTGCCGCATTCTATCGCAGCGGCATTGAACGCATTGTCGCACGCGCAAAGACGAACCCATATGGGGTCGGCGTCCCGTTCCTGTGGTGTTCGAATAATCTGGTTGTCGCCTATATCACGCAGGTCCATCTTTATGAATTGATGACAGGCGATAGGCAATATCGCGCCTCTATGTTGGCACATCGTGACTGGCTACTCGGCCGCAATCCGTGGGGAACGTCGATGTTCGAAGGCTTACCGGTCGGTGGAGAGTATCCGGAAGACACGCACCTGCCGACGACTCAGTTGTTAAAGAAGCAAGTGCGCGGCGGCTTGGTGGACGGGCCGATCGCGGCCTCGACATACAAGGGTTTGATCGGCCTGACGTTGACGCGACCCGACGAATTCGCCGCCTTCCAGCCGCGCGATGTCGTCTATCACGATGATGTCGGCGATTACTCAACAAACGAACCCACCATGGACGGAACGGCCGACGCGATCCTGATGATGGCTCTTTTTAGCGAACGAGCGAAGCGAAAAGAGCGAGCCGTCGCGATCCCCGAAACGCGTTTCACATATTCGCATGGAGGCATAACACGAGGAGATAAATCAAAAAAGCGGTTGGCGCTCGTTTTTACCGGCGACGAATTTGCGGAAGGCGGCACGGTGATCGCCGAAGCTTTGAAGAGGCACGGCGTAAAGGCTTCGTTCTTTTTGACCGGACGATTCTTCCGGACTCGCTCTAACCGACAGATAATAGAGCGGTTGAAGGCCGAAGGCCATTACATTGGTCCGCATTCGGACCAACATCTACTCTATGCAGATTGGAATGACCGAGACAAACTGTTAGTGACCCGCAAACAATTCGAATCCGATTTGAATAATAACTTCGCCGCAATGCGGCCATTCGGAATCGACCGTGCGAAAGTGCCGTACTTTTTGCCGCCGTACGAATGGTACAATCGACAGATCAGCGATTGGAGTCTCGGAATGGGACAGCGGATCGTCAACTTCACTCCGGGAACTCGATCGAATGCGGACTACACAACAACTGAAGACAAAAACTATGTCGGAAGTGACACGATCATGAAATCGATCAAGTTATATGAGTCGACGGATCCTTCCGGGTTGAATGGCTTTATTTTGCTGACACACGTCGGATCAGGACCGAAACGTCCCGATAAATTTCACGACCGGATAGAGGAACTTCTAGAGTGGCTTCGCGCGAAAAATTATGAAATGGTCAGGATCGACGAACTGCTAACGCTGTGACAATGCTATCTCTTGATTTCCAATTTCGCGATGGATTCCAAGTGCACTTCATCCGGTCCATCTGCGATCCTCAAAGTTCGGGCAAATGTCCATAGTTGAGCCAGCGGAGTATCTTGCGAAACTCCGGCAGCCCCGAAAACCTGGATCGCACGGTCGATCACCTTTTGAGCCATTTTAGGAACCACGGCCTTTATCATAGCGATCTCTTTTCGCGTTGCCCTGCTTCCGACGTCATCCATCATCCAGGCTGTTTTCAGTACAAGGAGCCGAGCCTGGTCGATCTCACAGCGCGATTTGGCGATACGTGCCCGCACAACGCCTCGTTCGGCGATCGACTTGCCGAATGTGGTTCTCGTTCTCGCCCGTTCGATCATCAACTCTAATGAGCGTTCCGCCATTCCGATCAAACGCATACAATGATGGACTCGGCCTGGCCCCAGACGGCCTTGAGCGATCTCGAACCCGCGTCCTTCGCCGAGCAACAGATTATCTTTCGGGACCCGGACGTTTTCGAATGTAATCTCCGCGTGGCCATTCGGGGCATCATTGTAACCAAACACGTCAAGCAAACGCTCGATCGAAACGCCTTCTGTTTCCATCGGGACAAGGATCATTGACTGCTGCAGGTGCCCCGCGGCGTTTTCGTCGGTTCTGCCCATAAATATCGCAAGCTTGCACCGTCTATCACCCGCACCTGTCGACCACCACTTTCGGCCGTTAAGAATATACTGATCGCCGTCCGATTTGATGGATGCACGGATGTTTGTCGCGTCGCTCGATGCAACGTCGGGTTCGGTCATTGCAAAACACGACCTGATCTCTCCATCGAGCAATGGTTTAAGCCACCTTTGCTTTTGCTCGTCGGTACCGTACTTCCAGAGCACCTCCATATTTCCGGTATCCGGCGCCGAACAGTTGAAGACCTCCGACGCCCAAGTGACGCGGCCCATCATCTCCGCGAGCGGCGCATATGCAAGGTTAGTAAGTCCCGAAACCTCCGGAAGAAAAAGGTTCCAAAGACCGTCACTCCTGGCTTGATCCTTAAGCGTTTCAATTATTGCCAGCGGCTCCCACGGATCACCCGAACGCAACTCGTCGTTGTACCTTGTTTCGTTGGGATAGACATTTGCTTGCATGAAACGCCGAAGGCGCTCGATGACTTCAATTGTAGGTGAATCGAAGGTGAAATTCATAGGTTCGGGACGTCGAGGTTCGCAGTGATTTAAAAATCCGATCAATGTGCCGTTGAAACTGACATTATACGGGCCATATGCTAATATTGCACAATTTCTCCATCCCACGTTGGTATTTCCGGCCAACTTAATTCGCGCCGTTGTGATGAACATTACCGGAATGCCGCTTTCGCATTTTCACGATCAAAAGGCCGATTTTTTGTGTAATTTTATTTCATTTCAAAATAGTGTTCGATGGAGGATCCAATAAAATGCAGAAAGATTCCAACGCTGAGGTTCGGAAGAGCCTCGTTCTCGCAATACTGGTTCTGGGTTTTGTCGCAGTTCTAGTAGTATTGCCGTACCAATTTCGTTCTGAAGCCGGAAACCGCGATCACGGGAAAGGACGTGCTTCAAAAACGGAAAGCCATGAGTATGAATACCCCAATTTCGACATTCGCGATCAGGAAAACATTTACGCCTCGGATAATCTCGTCCGGATCCGCGATGCGCAAAAAAAGGATGCGTCGACGACCGCATTCCATGTAGAGCAATTCGTTCGCGGAGAAGATGAACTGCGATCACGCATCCCAACCGTGAAGGTTGAATACGGCAAGCTTCGTTCACCGGAGGTTATTTCGCCGGACGTATGGGGCCAGCGGACTGAAACGCTGACCTCGCATTCAGGACAGAAGCGGTCAGAGATCCTGCGCGGGTTTCTTAAGGAAAACAGCAATCTAGTCGGCGTATCCCCCGATCAATCGGACTCACTGGAGGTGACGGCCGATTATACGAACCCCGACGGAAATATTTCATACGCACATCTACAGCAGTCGATAAATGGCATTCCGGTTTTCGGCGGTGAGGTTAAGGCGGGCTTTAGTAAGAATGGCGAGATATTGCGGGTTATAAATAATCTCGCGCCCGGACTTGATTACGAAACAATATCTAATGAATTCGGCGATCCTTCAGATGCAGTGATATCGGCTGCTAAGCACATAAATCACGACTTGAAGACGACTTATCCGGTTAAAACTCTTAGCGAGTCAACCGATCTGAAAACAGTCTTCGGGGACGATAGCTGGGCGCCGACCGCCGAGAAGATATACTTTCCGACGGAACCCGGTGTTGCCGTTCCTTCGTGGCGAATACTGATCTGGCAGCCGGTAAATGCTTACTATGTTATCGTCGAAGCCGAAACGGGAACGATGCTGTGGCGAAAAAACATCACTGAGGATCAGAACCAAAGCGCGACTTACAACGTCTATCGTAATGCGAATGCGTACCTCGACGTAGCCGACAGCCCCGCGCCATTTACACCGGGCCCGAATAGCCCTGATGGATCACAAGCGTCGGTTATTGCTCGACAGAATGTAACTCTTGTCGGTAACGAAGGTTCGAATTCGTTCAACAACAGCGGCTGGATAGACGATGGACAAAATCAGCCTGATGGTAACTTCACTGAAGCCGGGGTCGATCGCGATTTCGTTAACGGCGTGGACCCCGACCTGATATTCGGGAGCCCGTCCAGGGTATTCTCGTCGACTTGGAATCCACCGCCAGGCAACCCGTCGCCGGGTGATAATCCGCTAACGGAACAGGCTCAGCGTGGTGCGGTCACGCAGATGTTCTATGTAATGAATCGCTATCACGATGAGCTTTACAAGCGCGGATTCACTGAAGCGGCCCGCAATTTCCAGCACGACAACTTCGGCCGCGGCGGCGCAGCCAATGACCGGGTTTCGTCGGAGGGCCAGGATTCGGGCGGCACCAATAACGCGAATTTCGCTACCCCTGCTGATGGTCAACGGCCAAGGATGCAGATGTATATCTGGACGGGCCCGACGCCCGACTACGACGGTACCGCCGATGCCGACATCATCATTCATGAAGTAACCCATGGCCTGTCGAATCGCCTCCATGGCAACTCGAGCGGCCTCTCGACGAACATGTCGCGAGGAATGGGCGAAGGCTGGGGCGACTGGTATGGCCATACGATGCTGGCAGAACCGACTGACCCGGTTAACGGGATCTACACCACCGGCGGATACGCGACGTATCTGGGAGCTTCCGGTTACACTTCGAATTACTACTACGGCATACGCCGCTTCCCGAAGGCGGTCATCGCTTTTACGGGGCCCAACGGAAAGCCGCACAACCCGCTTACGTTCAGACATTTGAACTCAAACTGCAATACCGACATCAATTCCGTCGGGGCGTTTCCGCGCGGCCCTTTCGGATCATCCACTTGCGATCAGGTCCATAACGCCGGCGAGATCTGGAGCAGCGCACTGTGGGAGGTACGGGCTCTTATGATCGCACGCCTCGGGTTCACTGCCGGTACGGAGCGCGTTTTGCAGGTTGTAACGGACGGAATGAAACTCGCACCGACCGGACCGACATTCCTGCAGGAGCGCGACGCGATCATCTCGGCCGCAGCAGTCTTCTCGACCGCTGACGCTGATGATGTTCGGGAAGGTTTCCGACGGCGCGGCATGGGTTTCAGTGCCGGCATTCAGAGTACAAGCCCAGCATCCGTCACTGAAGCGTTTGATTCACCTGGGCCAGGTCCAAGTGTTGCGACTGTGTCGGGAACAGTTGTGAAAACGAACGGGCGTGGACTCTCCGGCGTAACACTGACGTTGGCCGGCGGTCCAGACGCACCGCGATCGGTTTCGACGAATGGCTCAGGAAGCTATCAGTTTACCAACGTCGAGACGGGCTTTACATATACCGTCACGCCGTCGAAAAGCCGATATACGTTTTCTCCTGTAAACCGTTCGGTATCCGTTAACTCAGCGGTCACGAACGTAAATTTCACCGGAAGTCGGTGATCGATCAAATGGTTCGACCGGCCCGTGGATTTCTATTCACGGGCCGGCCGAATGTTAAATAAGCGTAGAACGTAGTTAAAAGGGTTCGACGAGCGTCGAGAGCCCGGCTCTAGTCCGGAAATGCCTATCCCAGACCACACGTCCAATCCCGCATCTCCAGTCAGACAGGGTGAAGAGCTCAATGATTCGAATCTTTTAGAGTTTCTCCAATCGAACCTTGCCGGCGACCTTGGGTCGATTCGCGTCAGCCAGTTCCCGGCCGGCAGTTCGAATCTTACCTACCTTATCCAGATTGACAGCTGTGAATACGTGCTCCGACGGCCGCCGTATGGCAATACTGTGAGATCAGCTCACGATATGAAACGCGAGTACGATGTTCTTTCTAAACTTTCTCGCGTGTACAAACCGGCGCCAAAACCGTTACTTTTTTGCAATGACGAAACCGTGATCGGTTCGAAGTTCTATATTATGGAGCGCCGCCACGGCGTCGTCCTTCGAGGGAGTGTCACGCGTGTCAGTAGCCCGCACGTAAGTAAGGGCTCCCTCGCCACCGAGGAGCGTTTAAGTAACTTACACCTTTCGACCTCACAGCCGTATCGCGAAAGAGTATGCCGCAGCTTTATCCAAAACCTCGCCGATCTCCATGCACTCGACTACGAAGCAGCAGGCCTCGCCGATCTGGGAAAACCGGAAGGGTATTGTCGCCGACAGGTCGAAGGCTGGACAAGGCGGTATCTAGCAGCGAAAACCGGCGAATTTCCGGAACTCGAAAGGACGATCGGGTGGCTTAATGTGAACATCCCGCCCGAGTCTGGTGCGGCTGTTGTCCATAACGATTACAAATTCGACAACATAATGCTCGACCCCGACGACCTCACGAAAATCACCGCCGTTCTCGATTGGGAAATGGTCACGATCGGCGATCCATTAATGGATCTTGGCACGACCCTCGGCTATTGGATGTCGTCGGACGCCGGAGAGGAAATGCTCGATAAGCCGTTCAATCCGCGAGTGCTTATGTCGAATATTTCACGACAAGAAATCGTTGAAATGTATGCCGAAGCGTCAGGCCGCGACGTTTCGAATATTGTATTTCATTACGTCTTCGGCACCTTCAAGATAGCGGTGATAGCTCAGCAGATATATTCGAGATTCGCGAAAGGATTTACGCAAGACGTGCGATTCGCACATTTTGATAAATTCGTCGCATCACTTGGTCGGATCGCGGCGAATGCGATAGAACAAAAATCTTTATAATCGCCTTTCCAGTTTTTCGGGGCGAAGCCGCCAAAAGATGTAGCCAGATGCGGCTTCTGGAACAGTCAGAATTTCTTCATTTAGGAAGCCGTACGCTCACGCCAACTCTGCGTTGGGCCGCCATCGTCAACGCGAATCATTGATATTGCTCCCGGTGACGGACACACAAGGGCGCAAAGATTGCACCCGACACATTCTTCTTCGATGACTCGCGGGTATTTCACGCCGTCTTTTTCGACGAATTCGAAGCTCTGGTGGGCACCGTCTTCGCAGGCGACGTAGCACAGGTTGCAGCGGATGCAGTGCTCGTTGTTGACGCGGGCTTTTACGTCATAATTTAGATCAAGGTTTCCCCAATCGGTGACGCGACTAACCGATTTGCCGATGATGTCGTTGACGCTCGCGAAACCCTTCTCGTCGAGATAATTATTTAGGCCGTCGATCATATCCTCGACGATGCGATAGCCGTAGTGCATCACTGCCGTGCAGACCTGAACATTCCCGGCACCGAGCAACAGAAATTCGACGGCATCGCGCCAGGTATTGATACCGCCGATGCCGCTGATCGGGATCTTAAACTCCTCGTCGCGGGCTAGTTCTGAAACCATGTTTAGCGCGATCGGCTTCACAGCTGGGCCGCAATAACCACCGTGGGCGGCCATGCCGTTGACGTTCGGGTACGGGATCATCGTTTCGATATCGACGCCCATTACTGAGTTGATCGTATTTATGAGCGAAACGGCGTCGGCACCGCCTTTTTGTGCCGCTTTGCCTGGCGGAACGATATGCGTGACGTTCGGCGTGAGCTTTACGATCACCGGCAGCGTCGACACCTCCTTCACCCATTCCGTGACCATACACGTATATTCGGGAACCTGCCCCATCGCCGCGCCCATGCCGCGCTCGCTCATCCCGTGCGGGCAGCCGAAATTCAGTTCAAAACCGTCGGCGCCGGTGTCCTGGGAGCGCTTGGTTATTTCCTGCCACGCTTCCTTTTTCGATTCGACCATCAGGCTGACGATCACTGCGTGGTTCGGATATTTCTTCTTGCACTCGTAGATCTCCTGGAGATTTACTTCAAGCGGGCGGTCGGTGATCAGCTCGATATTGTTCAGCCCGATCATCCGCAGCGCGCCCTGATCAAGCGCCGCCAGACGTGAAGAGACATTGACGATCGGCTCGCCCAGCGTCTTCCAAACCGCCCCACCCCAACCGGCGTCAAACGCCCGCTCCACCATCGAACCCATATTCGTCGGCGGCGCGCTCGCGAGCCAGAAAGGATTCGGAGATTTGATTCCAGCAAAGTTGTTACTTAAATCTGCCATGTAATATTCACCATTACCGAAGCTCAATCTAAATACCCGATATCTCGAGCTTTCTGCACTGTCCAGCCGATTATTTTTGGATAATTTATCCTAAGCTCATCTATTTTATCGGATAAAGTTTTGTATTCGGCAATCAATTCCGATAGATCAATCTTGATTTCTACGCTACCCAGATTTAGATTAATGTTTGGATGATTTTGAAGCGTCAAGGTCTGAAGGTCGTGCTGATGTCCGATATCAATCGTCTCGCTTCTTATTCGGAGGTCAACATCCTTTCGCAGTGCCTGGCCTATTTTCTCCGAAAAAGTAGACAAGCCGGCAATTAAATGAAGATGTGTGTGAATCTTGCTCATCTCGACTTCAACATCCTCAGGTACTTCCTGAGCAAAAAAGCCGCCGACCAGGAGAATCTTCTTTACAATTGTTTCCATTGAATGGTGCTGCGTGCCCATTAAATCCAAAATCTGTTTGGCAATTTGTTCCTTCATAATCGTCGATATAGACCAGAGGCCACTCTTGTAATAAAGTTTGGCCTGCGAATATAGTTTGCATAAGCGATCGCTGACTGCACAAGAGCGACAAACATGCCTGTCATTATGAAAACGATCTTAAACACGTTCGTTTCATACACATAGAACAAAAGGATCAATGAAACGGTAACTACAAATACGACAAGCACGAATATCGCCCAAATAGTTTGTAGAATCCCCAACTTACGCATGAGAGTTCTTGCGAAGTTATTTCGTTCGTGATCGATTGCCGTTATTCGGAGCGCCGTAGAATGACAATCCAGAAATTTCGTGAAAAGGATCAGAAAAGCAACAATGAAAACGAGACCGTCAATCATATTTAAGGATCAAACAAAAGATATTGCCTTTCAGTATGCCGTTGCGTTTTGCTCGTTTTATATCCTCTAGCAAACTCGGAGCATCTAGGTCCGAAATTATCGCGTCACCCCCAATTTCCTTAAGATTCACCGGTAACGTTCTAAAACCCGAACAATAGGCAACGAAATTTCCTTCTATCGTTTCCAAGTTAGGAAAATTCGTTTCGCTAACCGATTTATTATTCGCGGCATCCAATTCACCACCAATTGTTCTGAGATTTGGAACGTTAATACTCATATTGATCTACGGCCGCTTTTCTCTTAAATCGTTTCAAGCTTTTTCTTCAACGCCTTCAAGAACTTCTTATCATTCAAAATATCCCCCTCAAATGTCGCCGTCTCAAACGAACTGCCCTCCATAGCCTTTCGCAGTTCGTTATTGATCTGCGTTTGATACGGTGCGGCGTTAGGCTGAGCCGAGCGGAGACGGAAATGTTCAATAACGTCTCCGTCAAGATAAATTGACACCTTAATCTTTTTGGTATTCCTTAATTTTTCTGCCCATGGCGATCGGCGAACTTTGTAGGTGCCGGGTTTCATTACCTCGTCTTCCATTAAACCGCTGGCAAGCTCCGCTTGATATTCCTCTTCAGTCACGATGTAATCCGGTAGTTTATCTGTTTTGCTCATTGTAATATTTCACCTGCCTTGCGTTGGCTTTTCTTGCCGTGATAATTCGAATCCGATCATAATGAACAGTGTAACCAACAAAAAGGAGCCTGACTGCTGAGATTCCAACCAACTGGAACCTGATCTCCTCATCAGAGTTGAGCTCATCAAAAAGTTCGACAGCGTTCGGATCGAAAAAAGCGAGTGAGGCCTCGTCGAAGCTAACACCATGCTTCTCAAAATTCGAATACGCCTTTCGCGGATCCCATTCAAACTCCATAGACTATTATACCGACATATATGGATATATCAAGATAAACTGAGGCTGGGAAATTTGCCCTAGGCCTTGACCGCCTCGATCACACTAAACGGCGACATGGTCGGCACTATCCGGTTCAATTTGAATCCGGCGAGCTCGAACAGCGTGGCGTACTCATCGGCGGTCCGTTCGATGCCTCCGGGCGACGTGAGCATTTCGAGATCGAGCATCTTGCCAGGATGGGGTTCGTTGCCTTCGGGAATTACCATCTCGACCAGCAAGAGCCTGCCGTCGCCGATCATTGCCCGATGAATGCTCTGCATTATCTTTATTGAACGCTCGTCATCCCAATCGTGAATGATGTGCTTCATTACGTACGCATTTGCCGCCGGGACTTCCTTAAAGAAATCACCCGACGCGGTTTCGACGCGGTCGGCAACGCCCTGACTGTGAAGCAGTTCGCCAGCGCCGGCGATGACATGGTCCATGTCGAAGAGGATCCCTTTCATGTCCGGATTGGCTTTGAGTATCTGCGACAACAGAAAGCCATGCCCGCCCGCGATGTCGGCAAGTGTGTCGATTCCCGAGAAATCGTATGCCTCGACGACCGCGGGGGCCACGCCGGCGCTCATTTCCGACATGCAGGCATTGAAGATCTCGGACGCTTCCTGATTCTTGGCAAACCAGTCGAACACCTCGTCACCATGAGTTTCTTTCCATGCCGTCTGACCAGTTCGGGCGCTGTGCAGCATATTGCCCCAAACATTGTAATGCCATGGCTCGGCCATGAAGATCATAGAGTTTCGCATCGAACCCGGGATGTCCGAGCGAAGCACAGCAGAAACGGCTGTATTCGCAAACGTCCGGGGCTGTGTTTCCGTGAAAACGCCGAGCGAGGCAAGACTGCGCAGGATTCGATAAAGCGATGGCGAATGAGCGCCGACCGCAGCAGCGATCTCATCAGTATGTTTTTCACCGTCGGCGACCACGTCCGCAACGCCGAGCTTTGCGGCAACGCCAAGTGCCTGTGTAACCATCGCCCCCATGGCGAGCTGTATTGCGATCGCCTGCGGCGGCGCACCCGGTTGTTGTGATTGTTGGTGTTCTTCCATTCTAGATTCTTCCTTAATTCCCTTGGTTATTTCATCCCCATTCAAACTTCAAAAACTGCCATCGCCAGCTCACCCCGTGTTATGCACTCGGTATGAAGGTTGTGCCCGCAAAGTTGACGGATTCGCCGGTGAGCTCCAGGTGGATTCCTTGCGCTGCGAGTTTGCCCATCTGCGACGCATCGACGGCCTCGGAACCCCCGTTTACACAGTCGCCGCCGGCAAAGATCTTCGGGACTGACGTCCGCGCGTGCTGATTCACAACAACTCGGCCCTTTTCATCCGTTGCAACTCCCGCAACCGATTCAAAGAATGAAAGCATCTTCTGCTGTCCGATGGCTTTGATAACGATATCGCACGCGATCTCAACGGTGCTGCCGTCGTGTTTCGTCACTCTCAAGCCATTTACCCTGCCGTTTCCGAGTATTTCTGTCGGAAAGGTTTCCCAAACGAATTCAACACCGTCTTTCTTTGCAAGCTCATATTCATACTGATAGGCCGGGATGTCGTTCTCGGTCCGTCGATAGATCATCATAACTCGTTCAGCCCCAAGCCTTTTCGCCTGAGTAACTGCGTCGATCGCGGTATTTCCAGCGCCAATGACAACAACGTTCTTGCCCAGCGGCACATCCTGCCAATCGCGAGTTTTTATCTTCTCGATGAATTGGAGTGCGTCATAGACGCCGTCGAGCTGCTCGCCCGGGATGCTAAGACTTTTTGTCTCACCCAGCCCAACGGCAAGAAATACCGCGTCGTGGTCGTGAGTAAGCTTTGCAAAGGGGATCTGAGTACTGGACTCCGGTGATGAATCGTTACCCACTATCTCAGTAAGTAACTTGAATTCGACACCGAGACGTTCAACTTGTTCTACCTCTTCGAGTGACACGGACTGCGACATCTTATATTCGGCCATACCGTAAGTATCCAATCCGCCCGCTAGCGCCCGACGTTCGTAAACGGTCACATCGTAGCCGAGACGAGCGAGATAGGTAGCACAGGACAAACCGGCCGGACCCGATCCGACGACGCCCACCGATCGTCCGTTTTTCTCGCCTTTGGGAAAGATCTGACGTTCGCTTTTCATAGCGTGATCGGTCGCGTGCCGCTGGAGCCGTCCGATCTCGATCGGCTTTTTCAATAGTGTTTTCTCGACGCAAGCACCTTCGCAAAGCACATCGACCGGACAAACGCGGGCACACGTAGCGCCGATCGGGTTCGCATCAAAGATCACACGGGCCGAGCCGTGTAGATTTCCGCTGGCGATCTTTTTTATAAATGACGGGACGTCGATGTGCGTTGGGCACGCGTGCATGCACGGCGCATTGTAGCAGTAAAGGCAGCGATTCGCCTCAATCGCGGCCTCGGCGGCAGTCATTGCTGGATTGATTTCCGCGAAATTTTTCTCGATCTGTTCGTTTTCAAGTTCGGTCATAATTTTTTTTATAACCACAAAGAAACATAGGACACATAGATTTTATGAGTGACAAACCTAAAAACATTAATGCAGGCCACTTGATCTCAACAAAATGAATGCCGCAATCGTCATCAAAATATATAGCGCGATTCCGGTAATAATATTCGAGATAATAAATTGCAAGATTCCCCAATACCATTTTAAAGGTTTAAAAAATTGCCAATACATCCAAAACCAAAAGGGATATTTGAGAATAAACTCGATGAAGTTGAACCAAGCTGAATGATTTTCTTTAAAGCCCGTTGTCGCAATTAAGATCAAGATCACATCCGCAAATACGAGCTGCCCAATTAAGTAAGCATTCAAAACCAAGTGTTCGGCAAAATTATAACCCGATTTGAAATACGCGAAATACGTTCCGATAGTCATCGGGAAGATCATTAAAGCAACGATTATCTTGTAATAATGTTCTTCAATATACGCAAAAGCTTCTTGTAGGTTGGTGAATTCCTTCACTTCTTTAGCCGAATTCCCAAAAAAATGAGTAACAACCACATAAACTCCACACAAGATCAGCACATACAAAAACGGACTAAATAGGAGTTTGCGTTTACCTTGTAAAAATTCACGAACAGCATCGCCCGGACGAAGAAACAACGTCTTCATCGTTAGAATAAAACCACTGTCAACGTGCAAAATGCTGTGCGGAACTTCGTGAAGCCATTCGTGCATCGTAAAACGATGCGTTGCAGCTTTTTGTCCGCAAAAATTGCAAAATGCTCCTCCGAAATTGCCATTGCAATTTAAGCAAGCTGTCATAAATTTAATCGGCAACAATTTGTCCGTACGCATCGGGCCGTCGGTCGCGGAAGAATTGCCAAGTGTTCCGAACTTCGCGGATCGCGTCCAAGTCGAGATCCGCGATGATAAGTTCATCCTGATCGCGTGTCCCGACCGCGAGCATCTGACCGCGCGGATCGCAAAAATAGCTTTGGCCGTAGAATTCGCCGATATTCCATGGCGCCTCGGTTCCGACACGGTTGATAGCGCCGATAAAATATCCGTTCGCAACGGCGTGCGCAGGCTGTTCGAGCTTCCAGAGATACTCGCTCAATCCTGCGACGGTCGCTGAGGGGTTAAAAACGATCTCCGCGCCATTCAAGCCCAGACATCGTGCCCCTTCCGGGAAATGGCGATCGTAGCAGATATAAACACCAATCCTCGCAAAGGCTGTATCAAAGCAGGGGTATCCAAGATTTCCGGGCCTGAAGTAGAATTTTTCCCAAAATCCGGGTGCCACGTGCGGTATATGCGTCTTCCGATACTTGCCCAGGTACTTGCCGTCAGCGTCGATAACCGCTGCCGTGTTGTAATACACACCGGAGATCTCTTCCTCATAAATAGGCACGATCAGGACCATCCCGTATTCTCTCGCCACTTCCTGCATCATCTTCACCGTTGGCCCATCCGGGACTTTTTCCACGGCTTCGTACCAACGCGTCTGCTGTTCGGCACAAAAATAAGGAGTTGTGAATATTTCCTGGAAGCACAGCATCTGGACGTGAGCACGGGCCGCGTCTTCGACCATGATCAGTTGATGATCGAGATTGGCTTTCTTGATCTCGTCGATCGGTGCATCGGTCGGGGCAACGTTATGGGACTGGATCAGGCCGCATTTGACAATTTTTGACATAGATTCAAGTGTTCAACTGTTCAGTGGTTCAATCGTTCAATCTGTTCAATCTGTTCAATCTGTTCAATC
>JBAUGL010000117.1:0-2330 GCA_049679665.1 Pyrinomonadaceae bacterium
AATGCCGCGAAAGCGATCGTTCGCAGTGTTGACTCCCTGCTGATGGAAGCCGTCCGACGAGCAAGCCCTGTCCATTTTGGTCTGTATGCGAAAACACTGCCGCCGGCTAAAATGGAGCCGACCCTGATTCAACGACAAGGCAATATTAGTTCCGGCGGCGGGTTGAAACGAATATTTGTAAGCGTCAGCGATCTGGAAAACCGTGCTATCGAGGGGCTCAAGCTGACAGACTTTGAGATCACTGAAAACGGTGATCCGCGTGAAATACTTTCAATGGGTTTGGCATCGACGCCATTTAATCTGGTGCTTCTCCTCGACGTTTCGGGAAGTATCGAAAATTACGTGAATTTCATTCGGAAGGCCGCTCGAAGTTTCGTAAATACTGTCGAACCTAAGGACCGCGTCTCGATCGTGACCTTTAGCGACGATGTGAAAACGCTGTCTGCTTTGTCGACCGACAAACACGCGCTTTCTAAAAGTGTCGATACGTTCGAGGCGGGCGGAGGAACGGCGTACTACGATGCAATGGGTTACGCATTAACCGAAATAATCCGGCCTCTTAAGGGTGAACGAACCGCGATCGTGATTCTTACTGACGGCGACGATAACCGATCATTCCTTCCCTTCGAAACGCTGCTTGGTTCGATACAGGAAAGTGGGGCGCTTATCTATCCATTATATGTTCCGTCGGGGCTGATCGCCGCATCCGCATATAACCCAATAGATTCCGCCGTCGATCCGTTGCGGTCGAAATATATGGGACTTGCCGTTAAAGTGGAGGGTGAAGGCGAGAAACTTGCAGAGGTTTCCGGTGGCCGATATTATTCGATCACGCAATTAAGCCAGATCCAAACTGCCTACGACGACATCGTTCGCCAGCTTCGAACCGCGTACGCCTTGACGTTTCGATCAGGAATCAGCGGCACTCCGTTAAACGACACGATGCCAAGGCTCAAGGTTCGCGTAAAGCGGACTGATGCATTTGTTAAGATGGGTGCCATCACTGAGATTCCCGCCGGAAAATGAAACAAGACCTTATCTCATCATTATTTGACACTGAAGAACGACGCCCGTCTACGGTCGCAGAGATCAATGCCGAGATCGCGAACGCACTCGAACGCCGGTTCTCGTCCATCTGGGTCGAGGCGGAAATAAGTAATTTTTCAGCGGCCGTGTCCGGGCATTGGTATTTTACCCTTAGCGATTCCGAGTCGCAGTTGAGGGCAGCCTGCTTCAAGGGAGCGAATTGGCGGATACGCTTTCAACCATTTAATGGGCTACAAGTCCGCGTTCGCGGACGGATCAATATTTACCCGCAGCGCGGCGAAATTCAACTGAATGTAGAATCGCTCGAACCGGTCGGCGATGGTGCGGTGAAGATCGCCTTCGAACAGGTCAAGGCCCGGCTTCATGCTGAGGGGCTTTTCGATGTGGGTTTGAAGCGTCCGCTGCCGGCATTACCGCGTCGCATTGGGGTCGTCACGAGCGCAAATGGGGCGGCGTACCACGACATCATAAACGTGGTAAAGCGGCGTACCAGGAGCGTAAGCATCGTATTGATTCCGACCGTTGTCCAAGGCGAAACGGCACCCAAACAAATTCGAAGAGCTATTGATCTCGCGAATGCGTTCAACCGAGAAGTGTCGAGTGCGCAGCGTATCGATGTCCTTATCGTAGGCCGCGGCGGCGGCTCAGCGGAAGACTTGGCTGCGTTTAACGAGGAACAGCTTGCTCGAACCATCCGGGCCTCGGAGATCCCAGTCATTTCAGCGGTCGGGCACGAGATCGATTTTACGATCGCTGATCTGATCGCGGATATGCGGGCCTCTACGCCGTCGGCCGCTGCGGAGATGGTCGCCGAACGCGAGGAAGTTCTCGCTATGCTTCTTAATGTACGCGTCAATGATCTTGAAAAGTTTATAATTGAACGTTTAGATGAGTTCAGGAACCGGATCGGCGTAGCGGCTAGCGACCTAAGTTCGATTCTCGTCGAGTCGTTAGAACTAAAGCGGAACGAACTCGACAGCGCATTAGGCTCGCTATCGCCGATGCATCTGGCATCTCGCACATCGAAAATGTCCACACGTTTAGCGGTTCTTCATGAGCGCCACCGCTCGCTGTTTAAGTCATTATTAGAGAAAAAGCGCGAGAATATTAGTACCAAAATGGCACAGCTTGATGCATTGTCACCGTTGAATGTGCTCCGGCGAGGATTTTCGCTAACCGAAAAATTAAACGGGACCATCATACGGGAAACTAGCCAGGTAGTGTCCGGTGAAAAATTGAAAATTCGCTTATCAAAAGGCAGCCTTCGAGCGGAAGTTCTGGGC
>JBAUGL010000118.1:0-27480 GCA_049679665.1 Pyrinomonadaceae bacterium
AGCTAACATCGTACGTCGTGAAAACAGGTGACACGGCCAAGCAGGCCAAGGCTTAATTCATTAATCCAAGGAGGCAATAATGGGAGCAAATACAGGAACAGCAAGAGCGCAGGACAAACAGATCGTGATCGAACGCGAGTTCGACGCTCCAGTCGAACTCTTCTGGAAAACGTGGACCGAGACTCCGCATATCGAAAAATGGTTCGGGCCGCAAGGCTTTGATACAAAGGTAAACGAGAACGACTTCCGCGTCGGAGGCAAGTTCGACTACGTGATGATCGGTCCCGACGGCAAGGAGTATCCCGGCGTCGGCACTTTCAAGGAGATCGCATCGCTTAAAAGGATCGTCTCGACAGATGGGTTCAGCGATGATTTCGCGGCGGCTAATCCTACCCTCGATTTACCGAAGGGCGCGATGACGGTCACGACGCTTTTCGAGCCGGTCGACGATCGTACGAAGCTGACGATCCGGATCGACCACGCGTCGGTCGAGGACCGCAAGAAGCACGAGGAGATGAAGGTCGTCGCGGGCTGGCAGTCGAGCTTTGACAAACTCGTTAAATACCTCGCGCAGATCAAGAAGTAGTTCTTAACATCGAGCCGCACGGCAAGAAACCGGCGGCTCAGCTTTTTATATCAAAACAACAAAGGAGAAGACCAAAATAAATGGCAAAGGTAAATCCGTATATAAACTTTAAAGGAACGTGCGAAGAGGCTTTCAACTTCTACAAGTCGGTGTTCGGCGGCGAGTTCATGGGCGAAAAGATGACCTGGGACGGCGTCGATTGCGGCCAGCCGCTACCTGATTCGGCTCAAGGAAAGATCATGCACATCGCGCTGCCGATCGGCGAGGGCTCGGTCATTATGGGCTCGGATTATGTCGAAGGCTTCGGACCTCCGTTTCAGGAAGGCAACAATTATTCGGTCGCCATCGGCCCCGATAGTAAAGAGCAGGCTGACAATCTCTACGCCGGACTCTCCGCCGGCGGCCAGGAAACGATGCCCATGGCCGACGCCTTCTGGGGCGGCTATTTCGGCAGCCTCACCGACAAGTTCGGCATCCAGTGGCTGCTGAATTACGACGATAACCAAAAGGTTTAAATCTTTTATTGGAGGTATCGACAAATGGGACAGAGTGCAGAGGCGAAAAAGGAGTCGATCTTCCGGACGGCGAACGCATACAGCGGCTTTTCGGTGAACGATCTACAAAAGGCAAAGAAGTTTTATGGCGAGACCTTGGGCTTGATGTTATTGAGCAGCCCGAAGGCTTGGTTATGAATCTTCGCGGTGGGGGCCGGGTTTTTATCTATTCGAAACCCGACCACAAGGCCGCAACTTATACTATTCTTAACTTTCCTATTGAAAACATTGATGAGGCGGTGGAGAATTTAGGAGAACTTGGCATTACTCTGGAAAAGTTCGGCGGCGAGTCCGCAACCGATAAGAAAGGCATCTTTCGAGGTGTTGAACGCAACCTGGGTCCGAACATCGCATGGTTCAGGGATCCGGCCGGGAACTTTCTGTCGGTACTAGAAGAGAAATAGGCCATCAATGAAAACAACTCTGGATTGAGGAATGTAATTGACGTTCTGACATTGCCTTCAGCGCCGACCCGATGGCCAGGTGGTGGCTACCCGATCCCAAGCGATATCCTACGAGCTGCGAAATTTTCGCGAAGGCTTACGGTGCTGGAGCTTATTAAATCTAATCGTAAAGGAGACAGAACATGGCAGCAACAGAACCCAAACAAACGGAAAGAACTCAATCGCAAAAGATCAGCACGTTCTTGATGTTTTCGGAAGGTGCCGCTGAAGCGGTGGACTTTTATGTGTCGGTTTTTAAGAACTCAAAGATTCTGAATACAATGCCGGGCACGGACGGAAAGCCGATGGGCGCGTCGTTCATTCTCGACGGACAGGAGTTTCAGGCTTACAACGGCGGGCCGCATTTCAAATTTGCCGAGGGCATTTCGCTGTTTGTAAAAGCAGATACACAGGCCGAGATCGACGAGCTTTACGACACGCTTTCGGAAGGTGGCGAAAAGCAGCCGTGCGGGTGGCTCAAGGACCAATTCGGTGTTTCCTGGCAGATAATTCCGCCGATCCTCGGTGAACTGCTTGCGGATAAAGACCGCGCAAAAGCGGACCGTGTCGTACAAGCGATGATTAAGATGCACAAAATCGACATTCAGGGTTTGACGGACGCCGCCGGTCAATAACAAAAGGCTGATTCAGTCGACACTAGAACGGTCCCTCTTATTAAAAACATTAGTGATCGTGCGGTGGGCCCGTTATCAACCTAATGCAAATATTAAAAAGCGTCGGAGCCGTCTTCGCGGGCCTGATTTTAATCGTCGTAACGCACTCCGTTGCTGATTTTATACTCGAGAAGACGGGTGTTTTCACACCACCAGATCAGAGGTTCGACACTACGTGGATGGTTGTGACCGCGCTAGTTTACCGCATAATTTTCACTATTGCAGGCGGCTACTTAACGTCTGCCCTTGCCCCCTCGAGGCCGATGCTGCATTCGTTGATACTCGGGGCATTTGGGTTCGCTATCAGCGCGATAGCGGCGATTCCTTTGATACCAATGGATCTCGGACCCGCGTGGTACCCGATCGCGCTCGCAATAACAGCCTTTCCGGCGGCATGGTTTGGCGGTAAGCTGAAAGCGAATTGATTCGGGACGCATTCCTTGCTAGCCGTATGCAATAACGCTAAGTTAAGATGCGGCATGGCAATTTGGATAGTTTGAACAACGTCAAAACTCCATAATTATTTTGGAATCGAAATTCGCCGAAATTGAAAAAAGGAAGATAGCAAATGAAAATCGCAATGATCATAGTTCGCACGCTTATGGGGCTTCTGTTCCTGTTCGCATCCATCAGCGTCCTATTTAACCTTTTCCCAAAGCCGGAAATGACTGGCGCTGTCAAAACGTTTAACGACGGCCTGGAAGCTACTGGTTATTTCATGACGTTACTGAAAATAACGGAACTGCTGTGCGGTATCGCATTCGTTATCGGCCGATTCGTTCCCCTTGCGACTGTTGTGATAGCACCGATAATCGTGAATATATTCTTCTTTCACGCATTTCTAGACCGCACGGGCCTCCCGGTTGCGATCTTCCTTGTGCTTGCCAACGCGTTCGTTGCTTACTATTACCGCGATAGCTACAAGGGACTTCTTGCAGCGAAGTGATCCGCACTTTTCTCGATGTCAATATGAAAAAGCTTAGGATCTTTTATTGGGTAATGACAAGCCTAATGGTGGCGTTTATTTTGATGTCCTCGGTTCCCGACATACTTCGACTGCCCGAAGCGATCGAAATATTTACGCACCTCGGATATCCAACGTACCTGCTTCCTTTCATTGGAATTGCCAAGGTATTAGGTGTTATCGGTGTTCTTCTTCCGGGGTTTCCAAGGCTAAGAGAATGGGCTTACGCCGGTCTTGTTTTCGACCTTATCGGAGCATTTTATTCGCATCTCTCGGTCGGCGACCCTTTCAATTCTTGGATCTTCCCGATAGTAGGACTGGCTTTGGTATTTGGCTCTTACGCACTGTATCGACAAGTCAGCGGGTTATCTGTCGCACGATGATTTTTTTATGCTTGAAATCAAAACCGCATCGTCATCGGATGAGGCCGGCTTAATTGGCACTCTAACTTTAGCTTTCAGTTCCGACCCGATGGCCCGATGGTCTCAGCCGGATCCTGGGTTGTATCTTATGCATTTTCCGAGTTTCGCCCGGGCGTTCGGCGCTAACGCTTTTTCAAGCGGCACTGCGTACTTCACCGATGGATACTCGGGCGCGGCGTTGTGGCTCCCGCCGGGCGTTGAACCGGACGAAGAAACAATGGTCCTTTTAGTGGAAGCCAATTCACCCGAGGGGATCAAACCTGAGATCTACGGAATGTTCGAGCAAATGGGTAAGTTTCATCCGACTGAGCCGCACTGGTATTTGCCTCTAATCGGTGTCGATCCATCGCACCAAGGTCGAGGGGTCGGCTCGGCGTTGATGGAGCACGCCCTGCGCCAATGCGACCTCGACGGCACTATCGCATATCTTGAATCGTCAAATCCTAGAAATGTCTCGCTTTATGAGCGCCACGGTTTTGAAGTGATCGGTGAGATCCAATCCGGCACGTCCCCGACAATGCGGCCGATGATCCGGCGTGCGAATCCGAACCGGCCGCCGGAATAAAGGAAAGATAAACATGCCCGCAACAACGAATGACGACGTAGAATCCGCGAACGAGACGCCCACGAAGCCCCGCTATGACCGATCGATCGTTGACGGTCCGCTTGCTAGCGCTGTTTGGAAACTCGCTTGGCCGGCAATGCTCACCAACGCCATCGGCGGCATGCAGGGAATAATTGACCATGTGCTCGTCGGCAATCTCATTGGATTTACTGCAAACGCTGCTATCGGGGTTAGTTGGCAGATATTTCTTGTGGTCATCGTGTTTATCTCATCCATATTTACCGGAATGAGTGTGCTGGTCGCTCGCTTTGCCGGCGCGGGCGATGAAGAAAAGGTAAATCGGACGGTCTATCAGGCATTTCTCACGGCTATCATCCTATCCCTCGCCATATTGGCTCCGGTCGGATATTTCGCATCGCCCTGGCTCCTTGATCTTGTCAATGCCGAGGCGAGCGTTAAGGCTGAAGCACTCCCATTTCTACGTATCACCTTTGTTTTCAGCATCGGGCTCCTGATCTATTTTATGTTAAGCGGCGCTTTGCGTTCCGCCGGTGATGCCCGAACTCCCATGGTCCTGGGAATCGTAATGACGGTTCTGAACCTCATCCTAAACGTTATTCTGATTAGCGGTCTAGGACCGATTCCGGCCTTTGGTACCGCAGGTTCTGCTATGGGAACAAGCATAGCCACTGGATTGATTGCGTTGTATGCATTGTGGAAGCTGCTGCGCGGCGGCTGGGTTGTTTCGTTCCCTCGCGGCGGGAGCTATGCGCCCGATTGGGGCATAATTCGACAGCTCTTCAAATTCGGCTTGCCCGCAGGATTTCAGGGGATCGCGATGAATGTCGGTGGCGTTTTAATGCTCGGCTTCATTGGATCGCTAGCCCAGAGCGCGGCCGCGCAAGCGGCTTTTGCGGTCTCCTACACGCAGCTATTTTCTCTCGTTACGTGGACTTCAGTGGGATTAATGGGAGCAGCAGCGGCCGTCACGGGTCAAAATCTTGGTGCAGGCAATCCGGATCGTGCGAACGCGGCAGTACACACGGCCGCGAGATTCGCAATGCTGGGAGCAGGAACCCTGGGCATCTTCTTCTTTTTCTTCCCGCAACAATTACTCGCGATCTTCGGTATGACCGAACCCGGTGTGGTCGAGATCGGTGTCGGGCTCCTTAGAGTTCTCAGTATCTCCGGGATCTTCATTTCGGTCGCGCTGACATATACTGGCGGCTTGCAAGGATCGGGTGATACAAAGGGACCACTTTATATTTCGATCATTTCACAGGTCGTGGTCCCGCTCGGCATATGCTTCGTGATCCGACAGGTTGCTTCGCTCGAACCTATCCACATTTGGCTCGCAATTCTGGCCGGGCACATTACTCGCTGCGGGCTAAGCATGATCCGGTTCCATCAGGGAAAATGGCGAACCATATCGGTTGAGATTGGTCCGCAGAGCCAATAGATCGTTAGTTTCTTATCATCGGACATAAGAGTTGGGCACGGGGAAATCGTCGGCGGCACCAAATTGCGCGATCAGTGTGCCCGCAGTCGAACGTTCGACGAACCAAGTAAATGATTCGGGGCGGTAAACCGCAGCATCATATTTTCCATCGCCGTCGAAATCGCCGGGAACCGGAATATCGCTGCTCGCACCGAACGGAAACGCGTAGAATGCGCCGTCCTCGCTCCGCAATATGTTCCAAAATCCCGTTGACGGGCGCCAGAAGGCCGCGTCGGCCTTCCCGTCTCCGGTGTAATCGCCGGGAACAGCATGGTCGGTTGACGAACCGAACTGATAAGCGATATCGCCAAGCGTGCTCCGTTGGATCCACCACTGCCCCGCCGCTGGTCGCCAAATAGCGATGTCTGCACGACCGTCACCATCATAATCCGCCGGCACGGGAAGATCAGTTGAAACGCCGAATTGGCTGATCATCGTCACGCCATCACCGGAACGAAGTATGTACCATGTGAAAGCACTGGGCCGGAAGACTGCTGCATCTGTTTTCCCATCTGCATCATAGTCCGCCGGGGCCGGAATATCGCCTGAAGATCCGAATTGAAACCCGAAGAATGTGGAGTTTTCACTTCGAAGTACGAACCATTCCCCGGTCGCCGACCTCCAGAGAGCCATGTCGGTTTTACCGTCACCTGTGAAATCACCCGGCGTCGGTTTATCGGTGCTCGAACCGAACTGAGCGGCTCGGTCGATACCATCAGAACTATGCTGGTACCACCATTCGCCTGGTGACGGTCGAAATACAGACAGATCGGTCTTGCCGTCCCCGTCAAAATCGAATACACCGCGTCTGACTATAACAAGTGCATTTCCGTCGGCCCAAAATCCGTTAGTGTGTGTGAACGAGGCATTTGTACTCGTACCACCGGCGGCCGCCTGGCCGATCGAACCTGTCATAGAAATCACCCCTCCTGAGACGCTTTCGCCGCCGCCAGCGATAACGGATTTCGTGATTGTAAATGTCCCGCCTGATTGAGCCGAGACAGTCGCTGCAACAAATTGGCAAAGCAAAAACGTTACTATCGATCTAATTCTCACCTTCTTTCTCCTGTCTGTGCATTTACGATACCGCCCGTCAGCGTCCCGAACGAAATTAATTCTCTCCTATCGTTACTCCTTTTCCTTATTACAAATATCCGCCTGTCGATTGATCTGACAGGCAGCGTCGCGCAAGGCTTCGATGACGCCGAGAAGTTCAATAATTTGTTTCCCCTGTTGTTCGACCTGCAACTGCTGTTGCCGCAGTTGGCCTTCCATCCGTCCATTTTCGGTTTTCAGCTCACCGAGCTGGTTTTTCTGTTCCGTGATCTGTGTTTGTTGTTCCTTGACTGCGTTAACAAGGACGACGGCGATGCGGTCGTACTTGACGCCTTCTACTTCACCCTGGTCATTGTGTGTTACGAGTAGCGGCTCGACCTTGGCAACGTCTTCGGCGCCGAGTCCTAGATCCGTCATTCCACCGGATCGCCAGCGAAAGGAGATAGGCTGCAGCTTGTGAACCAACGAAAGGCCGGACTTGAACGGAAAAACGTTGGTTTTATAACGAAGACTGGATGAACAGGTGGAGAGCCGCTTTGAATTTGAATTGTGACAAACAGTGGTGCTCCCCGTGTTTCCGAGAGTTCCGACCTCCAGGTAGCCTCCGAAATAAGCGGATTCAGCTACTCTTAAACGTAGCCTCTCGGAGCCGGTTGGGCTCCGAGAGCCTCCAAGCTGGACATCACCCGGAACATGAACTAAATCAATGACTCTGCCAAGCGTAATTGTGTTATTGGCTTGTCCGGCACCGGAATCTGGTTCTGCTCCCGCTCCAATTACTGTGGCATAACTAAGCGAAGTGGCACCGTCTAAGGACGCGTTTGCCCCGATCACGGTGTTATTGCTTCCGATCACGTTGTCGGTGCCGGTGTTGAAGCCAATAAAAACATTGGCGTCGCCGCTGGTTGTAGATTCGCCGCTCCGTGCGCCGAAAAACGTATTCTGTACACCGGACGTGTTCAGTCTCCCTGCCTTATCGCCGAAAAACGAATTGTCCTGGCCGGTGCTGTTCAACCCTGATTCAGTTCCGAAGAACGAATTTCGTGCTCCAGCGGCATTTGTTCGTCCAGCCTGGTATCCGAAAAATGAATTTCTGCCTCCGAGCGTGTTGCTCGATCCGGCTTCAGAACCGAAGAATGCATTGCTGTGGCCGGTGGTGTTGTCGTTTCCGGCGATAGCGCCGAAAAAGGAATTGTTGATAGCGGTAGTATTCGACGCCCCGGCATTCGTCCCGAAGAATGAATTGTTGCCGCCGCTTGTGTTATCTTGGCCGGTACCCAAACCGAAAAAGGAATTACCAGTTCCCGTAAGATTTGAACCGCCTGCCGCAGTTCCAAAAAACGAGTTACCCGCGCCGGTAGTGTTTATGTCCCCAGCTCCGGCGCCAAAGAAAGCATTTAGGGAGCCGGTCGTATTCTCAGCCCCGGCATCCTTACCCGCAAACAAGTTTCCGGCCCCGCCATTGCTCAAAATTCGGTCGCCGCCAATATTGAAATGTGTTGTAGCCCTGACAAGGTTTCCCGTTAGCGTGCCGCCCGCCGTTCCGTTGCCGCTGATATTGAAGTTGCTCGTTCCCTGCGGCGTTGTCGTATTTTGGACGTAGTTGGCGCTATTGGGAAGCGGGTTGCGAGCGTCCGAAAGGCGAGCGTCCCCGGTGAGCACGAATTGGTTCGCGGCAGTCCCGCCAAGACTGAGAGCGTCCTGCGCCGTTTGTGCGTTGATCGCGTTTTGGGCGTTGACAGCGTTCTGCGCCGTTGTCGCATTTGCAGCATTCGTGGCGTTTGTCGCATTCTGTGCATTGTTTGCGTTAATAGCAAAAGGCGTTGAAAGCATTCTTGAACGTGGCGAAAGAGTCGTGAAAGTGCCTCCGCCTGCCGGTTTGACGGCGATCTCCAGATAATAATCGTCGAATAGGATCTGCCCGAACCCCAGCACGACGCTGAAGACGCCGTTTCGGACTGGAACATTGGGCAGCGTATTGCTGACTAAGAATGTCCCGCCTGTTGGCACGTCGAACAGTCGAAACTCGATATCGTAATTTCCGTTTGCCGGCGCACTGTTGTCGGTTACAAATCCCTGGTAAGAGAAATCGGTCGTTTGCGCGAACGCCGACGTTGCCCCGAATATCAAGATAAACAAACACGTGAGCGCCGCTGTACAACTATTCGTCTTCGTTGGTTTATCGCTGTCTGAGAAACCCTTGTTGAATGATCTAACTTTCTGCATAAACTTATTTCTCCTTATTATTTATTTGCATGATCGTGTATGAATTGGTTTGAAGAACAATCCTTCTCGGTTCAAAACCAACCTTTTTTACGTCCGCGAAACTGAATCTCATAACTGTTGGTGTCAGGCGAATCCTCGCGGTACAGAAACGCCGTTACGACAACCTCACCGCTGGCGGCGAGTTTGACTGATCCTTCGACGAAAACCGGCATTTCCGAGCCGCTGAATATGACGGCCTGACAGCCCTTGCCGTCGTTCGATTCGCCTTTGAACTGCGTCATACTAGTGATCTGGTAAGCGCTATCCTGCGTTTTGGATATCGACAAATTACAGTCCGGCAAAGGCGTGTTGGCTCCGAACCGCAAGCGGTCGCGGGAAGGGAACCTTATGTCACCCAGTCCGCTGTCGAATATGTCGGGGGTATTCGACCCGTAATTAACCTTCGATAATTTCATCGTGCCTTCAAATACGCCACTCGTTTTATCGGAAGAAAAACCGCATGCGATCAGGGCAACAAATGCCGCTGTCACAAATCCCAATTTGATTTTTCGTTTCATCGCGATTCCTTCATCGTCGTGAACGTGCCAGAAACGGCGGTTAAGGTTAGTGAAGTATTGCTAATTGTCGGCATCTCCTTATCTCCTTATTTCGTGATTTTTATTTTTCTTTGTGGCAAAATTACTTGTCACAATAAATCGTTCAAAGCGTTTGCCTTTGTCTGGCATGACACAGATGGTAGACAGATTTGCCGCGATGTGTCCTCAAAAGCGTCATCAATACTCGTTCAATGATTCATCAACGAGTTATCAATTTGGGTTATGAACAGCGGGGTCATTGATTTATACGAATTCGGGGGTTACACGCTAAAGGTCGAAACGATGACATTGTTTCGGGACGGCACTCTCGTTTCCCTCCCGCCTAAAGCAATCGAGCTTTTACGGTTCTTGCTTGCGCACCACGGCGAACTCCTGTCAAAGCAGCAGATCTTTGATCAAGTATGGACTGATACGTTCGTCGAGGACGGTGTGCTTACGCAGAACGTTTATGTCCTGAGAAGTGCTCTGGGCACTGACGAGCACGGTAGACAGTTCATAGAAACCGTTCCTCGGCGAGGATACCGATTCGCTGCTCCCGTGACGGTTTCGGAAAAAGATCCGCCCATCCCGGCAATTATTGGCGGCAATGGCGACGCCGATCTTTTGAGGATTGAAGAAACCGGCGCCGACGCTATCAGACCCGCTGCCGATCCTTCCTCCCCAATCAGTGGCTATTTCCGTAAAAACCGTGCCCGGATCGCAATATTGGTGCTCGTAGTGGTGTTGATCACAGGAATCGTCGTTTCTCTAAGTTGGATCAACCGCCCTGATGACGAAATTAAGTCGATCGCGGTCCTGCCATTTACGCATGTGGACGGCGGTGAACCCGACGCCTCATTGGAGTTCGGCCTGACCGATACGCTTGTTACCCGATTGTCTAAAATTCGCAGAATAGTTGTTCGGCCGAGCGGGTCGGTTTCGAAATTTGCCGGACGCGACGACACGGTCAATATTGGGCGCGAGCTTAGCGTCGACGCCGTGCTCGAAGGACGGATCCAGCGTCAGGGAGAGCGCCTCAGGATAAACGTGCAAGTAATAAGGACGAGCGACGGTTCGTCCATTTGGGCCGAGAAGTTTGATTCGGCGTTGACTGATGTCTTCGCGATCCAGGATTCGATATCAACGAGAGTCGCCGAGGCGATCGTTTCAAAATTGAAGGGAGCCGAACGGGACCTGGTGGCGAAACCTCCGACCGACAATACTGAAGCATACAAGCTCTATGCGACCGGCCGCTATTTTTGGAACAAACGGACAGACGATTCACGGCGAAAAGCAATTGAGCTTTTTGAACAGGCGATCAGGCTCGATCCGAATTTTGCTCTCGCGTATGTGGGGCTTGCCGATTGTTATGTTCTGGGTGGCTACGGTTCGAGCATGACTCTAGACGAAAAGATGGACCGGGCACGCCGGGCCGCAACCCAAGCGCTTCAGATAGACCCATCGCTTGCAGATGCTCATGCGTCGCTCGCTCTTATTAATTTTACCTATGACTGGAATTTCGCGGGTGCTGAGAAGGGATTTGAACGTGCGATCGAGCTAAATCCGAACTTCGCGGGCGCCCATCATTGGCTCGCCGATTACCTGGTCACTAGGGGCCGTTTCGACGAAGCCCTGGCTGAGATGGCAAAAGCGAAGGACATTGACCCAACCTCTCTCGCAATTCAGCGCGACCTCGGGCGAGTATATTATTTTCGCAGAGAGCCGGATCGTGCGATCGCACACTTGACCCGTGCTCTTGAAATGGACGAAAACTTCTTTCCGGCCGTGCTGTCTCTTGGGGGCGTATATCTCCAGAAAGGCAGCTACGATGAAGCCATCATCAAACTTAAGCAGGCCGACGAAATTGTGCAAGGAAGTGCTCTTACGAGAGCCTATCTTGTTTACGCCAATGCCAAGGCCGGTCACCGGAAGGACGCCGCCCGAATTTTCGACGAATTAAAAAGCGCGAACGGCCGAGATCCTTCACGGCCATATGAGATGGCTATCGCCAGCCTCGGGTTTGGCGATCACGTTTCTGCGATCACACTGCTCGAGAAGGCATGCGAGGAACGCTCATACCGGCTCATTTATATTAATGTCGATCCGATATTTGATGATCTCCTCTCCAATGAACGCTTTACTCAGGGAACCTGCTTCAAACTTCTCAAATGACCTTTACACGTGATCTGATACCGGATTAACTTTTTGTTCCGCGCGTTACGTTGCGGATTAAGCATGCGGGTTCCATCAGGGAAAATGGCGAACTATATCGGTTGAGATCGAGCTCAGTTCCCGATAACGAATTCGCCATTTCTCTTTCGGTATCCATTAATTGGAGTATTGCTGACTCAACCGTCCAAGCGCAAGCGCTCCGATCGCCAATCCAAGGTCGCGCAGCGCAACGTCGAAATAGCCCGGAATCATCAGAAGGTTGATTATGATCAGTACAAGCCAGGCCGCAACGACATACGCAAAGATCCGCGGCTTCAACAATACCCCGATTCCGGCAACGATCTCGATAACGCCCACTACATACATAAATTCGTGACCTCGGCCTCCGAGAAGATCATTTACAAACGGCGGTAAATATTGGTCCCAGTTGACCAAGAGATGCAGGAATTTGTCGATACCTGCCAGTATCGGTGCTACGACGAATCCGAACCGCAACAGCTGAAAGGCCTGGTAACCAGGGTCGGCATTGTCGACTGCCTTAGTTCTATTCAACGCTTTTCCCAAAATAGTGCCTTCATTTAAGATCGTATCCATTTTATCCTCCAAGTAGTTTTGATCTATCAAACAAAATGAATTGTTTGTAATTCGCATATTATGTTATTATGTATAATAAGTCAATTAGTTATTTGACTCTTTTGAACTATTGATATTATTCAACTAGAATCGGCGTTGGGAAAGGGTAATATATGCGTAAAACAAACTTGGATCGAAGATTCTTCGAAAGCACGCGCGGAAAGATCGTGAGTCTACTTCGCTCCTCGAATAAGACTGTGAACGAATTGGCAGCTGAGCTGGATCTAACAGATAACGCCATACGAGCGCACCTGTTATCGCTGGAACGTGATCGATTGGTTAAGCAGACGGGGATTGCAAAGGGACATCGCAAACCCCATTTCATCTATGGCTTGACGGATGAGGCGCAGCGACTGTTTCCAACCGCATATGATTCCCTTCTCAACACCCTGATCGGGATTCTGAAGCAAAGCCTCGCACCATTGAGAATACAGGAGATGTTGCGTGAGGTAGGGCTGAAGATCGGTGCTGAAAACTCCGTTGGTGATGAGAAAAGTATTGACGACCGTTTGCAAAAGTGTGTTTCAACTCTTGAAGAGTTAGGTGGGGCCGCGCATGTGATTCGAGAAAACGGATCTATCCTGATAAAGAGCGAGAGCTGTCCGTTTTCCGAAGCGGTCACGGAGCATCCAGAAGTTTGCCAGGTTGCTGAAGCAATGCTCACAGAGATCGTCAACGCATCGGTGAAAGAGGAGTGTAACCGATCCGGAAAACCAAAATGCCGATTTTCAGTCACACCCAGCTAAGTCTTTGGTCAATTTGCTTTCTAGTTTTTCTGACGGAGAAACTTTGCCGTCGTCATCGCAATTATCATCATTGTCAGGGTCATAAACCTCATACCCGTGAGCGTCGTCATAATAGTATTCGTGACGGGACTGATCGTTCGCCCAGTTGCGGTCGCGGCCGGTTTCGTCGGTTTCTTGTGAACTCTTGTCGGCATTCCGCTTTTTAGTCATAAATCATTTATAATCGATTCGAATTCTGATACCAAATATTAATAATTATGCGAAGAATCAACTTTGGAGGATTTTGGCTTGCAATTGTTCTCGCGGGGTCGATCTTTGGTCAACAGGGCGCAGCCCCGGCAGCAGTCGACAATGAATACCAGCTCGCCGCAGTGCTCTATATGCAAAAAGCAGCCGAGTATCGTGCTCTGTCATATCAGGCGTTCAACTTAGCTCGATTGCGCCTGGATACCGATTTCGACATGCGGCACCTTCGGAAATTGTCGAAGTCCGAACGAAAGCGGCCGCGTGCGATCATCGTAGACATCGACGAAACCGTTCTTGATAACTCCCCAGCGCAGGCCCATGGAATTAGGAACCGCATCGGCTTCAACCTGAAAGATTGGTATGCCTGGGGCGAAATGCGAAAGGCCAAAGCAATTCCGGGCGCAGTGGGCTTCGTGGACTACGCCGTTTCCAAAGCGGTCACGGTCTTCTACGTTTCTAATCGGGACGAGGTTCAAAAACAGGCCACCATCGACAATCTAAAAAGCGTCGGTTTTGATGGTGTTTCGGTTGAAAATGTTCTTCTTCGGACCAGTGGATCGGGGAAGGATCCGCGCCGAAAAATGATCGCGGAGAAATATCGCATAGTTATGCTCATCGGCGATAACCTTGACGATTTTTCAGACGTGTTCGAGAAACGTTCTGTCGCGGACCGATTTTCCGAGGTTGATAGGTCGGAAGCTGTATGGGGTAAAAGGTTTATCGTCCTGCCGAATGCCATGTACGGCACGTGGGAAAACGCGATCTATGAATATGAGCGCCTTACCGATGAACAGAAGGCAAAAAAGCGAGTCGAAGCCCTTGATTTTCCATAGAGTGAGAATATGACCTCCCTTCATAAAAAGAGTTTTGTACGCCAAAACCTCATTCGAAATCTAGTTTGTGTTTCTTTATTTGTCCTGAATTCAGTACATGCTCAGAACCTCACCGTTCGTGAAATTATGGCAGAACCGTCGATTGCGGGCTTGCGAGCCGAAGGCGAAAAGCTTTCGCCTGACGGAAGTAAGGTTTTATTCCTCTGGAATGCCGAGAGTAAAGCACCAAGTGACGTTTACCTCGTTCCCACCGATGGGTCGGCAGCGCCTGTCCGGCTCTTCGGCCCTCGGGAACTTCCCGTACCGGCTCCAAGCCCAACACCAGACAGCAAACTGGATTACGGTTTGGTCGTAAAAGACGAATTCGTCAAAATGCGAGAAAACCAAGTGGGTAACCTCGAATGGTCACCGGATTCGAATAAATTCCTTTTTACTCAAAATGGGGACCTTTTTTTGCATGTTCTGATCGATGCAAAACCTAACCGTATCTTCAAAACCCAATCTTCAGAAACGGGAGCCCGTTTTCTCGATAGTGACCGGATCCTATATCTGCAGGGCGGCAATATTTTCGTGCTCGATACACGGAATGCTGCCATTACGCAGCTTTCAAAAGAGGCCAACCCCCAGAATTTCATATCGATTTTCGCGGTAACGCCTAGCAAGGATGGATCGATGGTCGCGTACGTTGTCTCCGATGGCTCAAAACAAAAGACTCTCTTTGTTCCGAATTACCTTAACGAATTTACGGCGGCGCCCAGCATTCGCCGAGGATGGACCGAGCAAAAAGTACTTGCGGTGGCCACCGACGGAAACCAAGACACGCCGTTTGAGTTAAAGCTGCCGAAACCGGAAGGCGCCAGCAGCTTTAGACGTATGGTTTGGGCAGCGGATAACAAGAGTCTTATCGTTGATCGCAACGACGATAATACGAAGCGACGACAACTATTTTATGTTAAAGGCGTTGGGAGCAAATTGGAGCAGACACTACTTGTAACCGAAGAAACCGACCCCAAATGGCAGGCACCGCTCTCGACCATTTTTGAACCGAATCCGAAAGACTCAAGCGAACTGTTTTTCGGTTCGGAACGCGATGGGTTCAACCACTTATACCTGGCAAAACTTCAACAATTAAAAGTTGAACCGAACCCGTCAGCTGAGATACGAGCAGAGGGCATACCGTCGTATTCATCCGACGTGATCGTAACGCAGCTTACTAGAGGTAAATGGCAGGTAGAATGGGCACGCTGGGACCCGAAAAACCGACAGATCATCATGCTGTCGACGAAGCGCGGGCCGCGAAGCCGTACATTTTCCATGATCACAGCCGACGGGAAAAATGTAGCGCCTTTTGATGATACGAATCCGATTCGGGAATTGGGGATGGTCGATTCGCTTCAGCTTGCTGAGTCATCGGAATTCGATTTTCCGCAGGTCATCTACGGATACTCGCGTTGGAACGAGCCGACCGAGATCGTGGCGGAAAAGCTTTGTTTTAGTTGTTCAGCCTCGGAAGACGCTTTTTACCCTATTCGGCTCACACGAACAACCCCCGAATCGTTCCGCAGCCGCCACTGGATCGAACCGAAGTTCATCGAGATCCCTTCACGTGACGGTAAGAAGATCTTCGCAAGGATCTATGTCCCTGCTGGCCATTCGGCCAAAAAGAAATATTCGATGGTCGTATTCGTTCACGGCGCCGGTTACCTGCAAAACGTCATTAACGGATGGAATAACTATTATCGCGAGTTCATGTTCAACGATCTGCTCGCCCGATCGGGTTACGTGGTACTCGACATCGACTATCGCGGTTCCGCCGGGTATGGACGCGATTGGCGAACGGATGTATATGACTTTTTGGGTGGCAAGGACATGGACGACCACGTTGATGCGATCGATTTTATGGTCGCTAACTATGGCGTGGCCAAAGATAAAGTTGGCGTGTACGGCGGGAGTTATGGCGGATTCATGGCGGGAATGCTCGCGATGCGTGCCCCTGAACGGATCGCCGCTGCTGCAGCCCTGCGTCCCGTTTTCGATTGGAAGAACTATTTTGCCGCTAATCCGGGGTACACTGCCCAGCGGTTAGGATTTCCGGACAAAAACCCTGAAGCGTATAAACGGAGTTCGCCGATCTCATATGCAGACAAACTGGAAAGGCCGCTACTTATACTTCACGGTATGAGTGATGACAATGTGCACGTGCAGGATTCGGTCCAGCTAATGGAGAAACTCATCAGACTTGGCAAGACGCGATATTTTGAGTCGATGCTGTATCCTTCGGAAAATCACGGATTTTCACGGCCTGAGAGTTGGTCCGACGAGTATGAACGGATACTGGCATTCTTCCAGAAATACTTGAAATAGTGGACAAACGGAAATTGGGGTCGGATAATGCCTAAAGCGCCCTAATTCGGATTTTCGAATACTCGGCACCCATTTTCTTATGCGAATATTAGTTACCGGCGGAGCCGGATTCATCGGCTCGCACCTCTGCGAGCGACTTTTGGCAGACGGACACGACGTAATTTGTCTCGATAATTTTTTCACCGGCCGGAAAAGCAATATCCTTCAACTGATTGATAATAAACGCTTTGAGATAATTAGGCACGATGTTACTGAGCCGATCCTGCTTGAGGTAGATCAAATATATAACCTCGCCTGTCCTGCATCGCCGATCCACTACCAATACAACCCGATCAAAACGGTCAAGACCAATGTGATGGGCATGATCAATATGCTGGGGCTCGCAAAGAGGGTCAAGGCACGCATTCTCCAAGCCTCGACTTCGGAGGTATACGGCGATCCGCTTGTCCATCCGCAAAAGGAGGACTATCACGGAAACGTCAATTGTATCGGCCTGCGAAGCTGTTACGATGAGGGCAAACGAGTTGCCGAAACACTTATGATGGATTACCACCGCCAGGGCCACGTTGATACCCGTATTGTGCGTATTTTCAATACTTACGGCGAGCGTATGCTCGAAAACGACGGACGTGTTGTGTCGAATTTCATAGTTCAGGCAATGCGTGGCCATGAGTTGACCATCTATGGCGACGGCACACAAACGCGGTCGTTCTGCTACGTAAGCGACCTCGTGGACGGAATAGTGCGGCTAATGAATGCCGACGGCGGAGATCTGCATTTGCCGGTGAATATTGGGAATCCTGGCGAATTCACAATGAACGAACTTGCCGTTGAAGTCGGGAAGGCCACCGGGAAACCTATAAACATAAAGTATTTACCGCTTCCGCAGGACGATCCAAAACAGCGGCAGCCAAATATCGAACGGGCAAAGGCGCTTCTGAATTGGCAGCCGATAGTCCCATTGGAGGCCGGATTGCGGAAAACGGCGCAATATTTCGAATCGGTGATCAGCAAAGGACTGACGGCGCGCTAAATGCAACAGGTTCCAATTTCCAGTTCTATCGTGTAAATTTATTGTTTAGCGGCCGCAACGCCGCAAGTATTGATTTATGAAAATTCTCATCACCGGCGGGGCAGGATTTGTAGGAAGCCATCTTGCCGACAAACTCATCGACGATGGCCATCACATCACTGTAATTGACGACCTCTCGACCGGCCGTTACACAAACATCGCACATCTGGAAGAACACGAAAGATTTAGGCTGATAATTGACACGGTGCTAAACGAAAGTCTGATGGAAGAGCTCGTTCGCGAAACGGATCGAGTATATCACATGGCCAGCGCCGTGGGTGTAAAGCTGATAATGGAACACCCAGTGCGGACGATTGAAACCATCTTTCGCGGCACCGACGTTGTCCTCGCGCTCTGCTCAAGATACAGAAAGAGGGTCCTTATCCCGAGTACGTCTGAGGTTTACGGGAAGGGCGCTAGGGTTCCGTTTTCGGAGAACGATGATCTATTGACTGGCGCCACCGATAAGCACCGTTGGGCGTATGCATGTGCCAAGACGCTTGATGAATTTCTTGCGCTTGCGCACTGGAAAGAAACGCGGCTGCCGGTCGTTGTCGTCCGGCTTTTCAATACGGTTGGCCCCAGGCAAACTGGCCAGTACGGAATGGTCGTGCCGCGTTTTGTTCAAGCAGCCATCGAAAACGAACCGATCCAGGTTCACGGCGACGGTACCCAGTCTCGCTGTTTTGGCCATGTTCTTGACGTCGTGGAAGGCCTCACCCGAGTGCTCGATAACCCGGATTGCTTCGGTCAGGTAATTAATCTTGGAAACAGTGAAGAGGTCTCGATCCGTGAATTGGCGGACAAGGCCATCCGGTTGACTGGCAGTTCGAGTGAGGTTCAATACGTTCCATATGAAGAAGCTTATGGTGATGGCTTTGAAGATATGAAGCGCCGTGTCCCCAATCTCGAAAAGGCGGCGCGACTTATCGGTTATCAGCCAACCCGAACCCTTGAAAACATCATCAATGATGTTGCTCAGGAATTTAAGAATGAGGTCC
This sequence comes from Pyrinomonadaceae bacterium, assembly GCA_049679665.1. Classification (GTDB taxonomy): domain Bacteria; phylum Acidobacteriota; class Blastocatellia; order Pyrinomonadales; family Pyrinomonadaceae; genus OLB17. The sequence continues at coordinate 18,631 of JBAUGL010000118.1, forward strand.
CGAAATCAAAGTTTCATGTTACAAGTGAATAGATTTAATGCGGTTTTCATGGCGGCGGTTGTTTTTGTCGCCGGGTTTATGCTGGTGTCCACTACAAGCGCCCAAAGCGAAGGCGGAGTTACAGGAAAGGTCCGTTCAACGAAGGGCGACGGCATCCCCAATGCGTCGATCACGGCTCGACAAAAGGGCGTTGACATCAAGACGGTCTCGTCAGACCGTAAAGGTGAATTCGTTATGACGGGCCTGCGGTCTGGAAGGTATAACTTGGTCTTTGACGCCCCCGGATACAGTTCTGGTGTTTTGTACAACGTCGAAGTTGAAAAAAAGAAGATCGAAAAGCTCGGCGACCGGTTAGTTCTTTCGCCCGACCAAGGCACTCAGGTAATCATAAAGGGCAGCGTTTTTTATCGAGAAGGCACAAGCATCACCGGGGCGGAGATCAATTTGGAACGTGTGAACGCCGACGGTTCGACAAAAACACTTGATAGCACAACAACGACGATACAGGGCGAATTTACGTTTCGCCGGCCTGAGGGGGTTGAAAAGCTCCGAATTAGGGCTTCTTTCAAGGGAATTGAAGGCAGCAAGGATATAGCGGTCGACGCTGCCGCCATTTATCGGCTCGCGATCACATTGGACATTTCACGGACCGAGAAATGATCAAAACAGAATTGACCCGGGCTGCAGTGTCAAGCTTTGCGGCCCGTATTTGAAAGTCACAAATTTGTTAGTTTACGCTCTCTGAGAGTGCTTCCATCGGTTCGCCGCCGCCATAATTCTTAACATCAGCCACAATAAGAGGAAATTCCGATACAAGCGAGGAATCCGCCATTGTTTGCACCCAGTAGGTGCCCGCACTCTGAAATACAACATTTACGAAAACGCTGACATTGTCGCTGTATCCACCAGAGGCGAGTTCAATCGTCGTCGGTTGTGAAGTAACAACAAGATTCGTTTTGTCGGGCGAGACGATCCGTACTTCGGTGAGAAACCTTCCCTCGCCGCTCCATCGATTGATCACCGCGAATTTTATCAATGAGACCGGCAGTTGCTCGACCATTATATTTTGAAAGATTCCCATCAATGAGATCTTGTTGCCCATCTCAATGCGCACGTCGTCGCACATCAATGTGTAGTCGAGGTTTATATTCCGAGTCTCCATAATTGTTCAACCATGCTTAAGCTACACCCTTCTTTTTGAACCGCACCATTATTTTCTCCAGCGCGTCCTCCGATGCCTCATTGACGTCCCCACAATAATCTGCGCGAAAGAAGGCACATTTACGATTTTTCCTTCTATTTGATAAGCGGTCAAGGTTATAATGGCCATAACGAATAAATCGCGATGTTATCGTATGCTCTTATATTGTTGTCGCTGGTGCTAGTTGGGGTCACAGGTCTGCAATTCAGCTATATGTTTTATCTCGAACGTCTAGACCGCGAGCGTAAGAAGCGTCTTCGGGATCTTGAACTTTACTGCAATATCATCCAAGGGCGACTCGAAAGTGCCGAAACACGATTGGCTGAACAAGAGCAACTTCTAAAAGGTCTTTTCGAAGGATCGGAAGAAGAAACCTGGGCAGATGTCATCGACGACCGATAGTTTATTTCTTCACAACAACAATTCAACGATCGTAGATCCCCGGCTTCCCGAAAACTCAGGCGCGTTTTTAAACGCCTTAACAAGATTGGATTGTGATAGCACGCTTCGTACTATCTCTCTTTTCACTCCGATCCCAATTCCGTGAACGATTCTAACGACCGTATATCTTTTGTTTCGGGCCTCGTCCAAATATGCAGTAACCACCGCCGAGGTATCTTCCGGCCTGAATGAATGAAGATCGAGCACGTCGGATATCTCCAGATCGAACACTTCTTCATTAGAATGTTTGGATACGATCTCGTCTGTCATCTATTTGGACTTTTCCTGCTGAAATTGCGCGATGTCCTCAGGCGGTGTCAATTTTATTCGACTCTTGTCCCGGAAGACCACAAATCTTTTATCCACCATTTTTCCGTCGGGGCCGCGGACTTGTACCGAAAATGTCTTGTTGTCGCCTGCCCCATCCACCTTTAATGGAAGTCTCCCCCAAACCTCGCCGGTCGTCCTCCAAACCGTGTAGTAGCTTTGATCATATTTATCGAACGCCAATACGAGGATCCCGTCAAAATCGGGCTCGACGCCTCCAATCGGCTTAGAAATATTGGTGCGCGTAAGTACGACCCAATTGCCAGGTGTCGATGCACGGTCGACGGTTGCGGCGTTTTCCGCTGAATTTGCGTCAAGCCTCTGCCAAGTGACGAACTTCCGGTTGTTCTGTTGAAAGAAAACAATGTCGCTTGGCACCTGCAATTCGACTTGCCGACCGAATAACCACCCGGCTGGAGCCGGTGAAACGGACGGATCAAGGCGAACCTGGTACCAGACATCATATTTCTCGTCCAACTTTTCCGGCTCCCCTTCGATCTTTGCGGCTTCAATGTCCTCATTCTTCGCTCGATTTGAGTTTTTCTGCCCACCCGCAGGCGCATCATCCACGTCCGCCACTTCCGATTTGGGAACGAATTTCCAATCCACGATTTCAAAAGTAGAGTTATTCGCAAGCTTGAATAGGATGTTCTCGGAATTTATTTCTGGACTCAACCGAAGATTTGAGGCTGCGCGAAGCTGACCGGCGGCCTGAGACGGCCTCCCAGCAAACTCCTCCGCGATCTTCTGCGAATTTTCCAGCACTTCACTCGTAATTATATGCTGGGCCTCGATCCACCCCTCGGTTTGATCCTCGTCGTGGGCCCTGACCCGATACCAGATCGTCTTTTCAAATTCGACCTGCTCGAGCACATCCAGCCTCTCGCCCCGCTTAACTTCCAAAAGGTCTGCGGCAACGACGGCATACGAAGTCCGTATCTGTGCGGTTTTTGCAATGACGGTGCCTGTGTCGCCGAGTCCGACTACGTTTGAGATACCGTCAATCGTCTGATCGATTAAGCTGCAGCTCATTTGAAACAATATGAGCGGCAGTAATACAAGCAAAACTCTAATATTCATTTTCCGTTTTTAGTCAGCTTTCGCCAATTATTATACCCCAGCCGATCCAATAATTCCCTTTGGGGACGGTTTAGTTTACGAGAAACTTTCAGCCGCGTAATGAAATTGTCGGTTGTTGATTCGACCCCCAGCCACATCAATTCGTATCGCCAGGAAATCTTTTCTTTCCCGGTAATATACGAATCTACGATGCCTGTCAGTTCGCGTCGACCGCGAAGAAGCGCGATGATCGCAGTGTTCCCATCCATCCGTTTCATGCCTTTGGAATGTCTTTTCAATAGCTCTCGAAATATTTCCGCAACGGATCTCGTACCGTCAGAACTCTTTAGTAAGTGGATGTCGCAAAGAAACGCGACGAGCATTCCTCGCGCATATAGTTGAGTATTCGCCCCCACCCAACGATTGTTTGAGGCTTCGACCAGCGGAGGATACATGGTTTGCGCGTCGATGATCGTATAATCTCGTCCAAGGGTGCTTAGAAGATCTTCGAAACGGATCTGATTAACAGCTACACCAGTCTTAAGTGCTTGGTAGATCGCAAACCCTTCGAAAAACCAATCATAATTGCCATCGAGACTTAGGCTATTGGGTATCCATAGATGAAACAATTCATGACGAAGCTGTTCATGAAGTCTCTGCAGCGACTGCGTCCGAAATGGCATGTCGGACGAGATGATAGTGATACTCGAGCCTCGCGTTTCAGCTTCCCAAACACCTTTTCTTGTTTGAGCGGGAAATTTCGCGACCGCGATCTTTACGGATGATTCGAAACGAGCGCCGGCGATGTCTTCATACCCGGTAATCAAAGACGCCGCCATATTAGCCGCTTCTTCGTCCGAAAAACCCCAGTCACTTGACAACACAAGTCCAATGGGTTTTTGACCGGAGCGAATCTGCCGTTCCCGCCACCCGCGCCCAATATAAAAAACGGCATTCATTACATCCGAAGTTACAAAATCAATTTGTCCGATTCGTTCTTCATTAGTTATCACTGGCCACTCAGGAGGAAGAACGATCCTCAATCTGGCGGAAACATCGCCGTTGGTTCCGTTTACCATCGGAAGCAGGTCTCCTAGCATAAGTATTCCGATACTTTTCGAAACCCAGGAAATATGAGCAGCGGATCCGGCCGGCTGCCTTGGCGATACACTCACTGAATATTCAAAGCCTACGAAATCTCGGTCTGCGAGATACTCCCCTGGGATCATCTTACGGAAATTCACCTGGTTGCCGGCCGAATCCGTTATCTGAACGGCGGATATCCGATCACCGAGCCCCTCGGTCCCAGCATGACTCAGTAAGAACGAAAGGTTTCTTCGCCCATCCTGACTATTAAACTTTCCCTTAACCCGTATTTGCGACGCCACATCGGTTTCGGCACTTATGGTTACGTCGAGATCCGGTGAAACTGCGGCACCTGATGCGGGCATAAACTGCATCATGCTGATCAGGGCCATGTACAACGAACATCGGAGTTTTGACATCGCAATTAATTCGGAACTAAAATGCTAGTTTGCTCGTAAGCGTTTACAGTCCACGTTTATAGAATAGGAGAATTATGAGTGTTATCAAAATATTGATATATGCGTTGGCTTTCTTGCTTAGTCTACTTTTCTTAGGTCGCTTCTTTTTCTAAACCTCTAGTTTGACCGGTTCTATTCACAGAATGTAGTTTGGCGATCTGTGTTATTTATGCGCAAACATACGGATGACAGCGGTCAATAGGCCGCTGTTTTTGATTTTAACTAAATTATTATGACCGAAGCACGAAAGATATCCCGAGTTCTAATAAGCGTTTCCAACAAGCAAGGAATCGTCGATTTCGCAAAAGCGCTCGATGATCTCGGTGTTGAGATCATATCAACCGGCGGGACAGCGAGGGTGCTGCGCGAAAATGGACTTGACGTCATCGATGTCTCGACGATTACCGGCTTTCCCGAGATGATGAACGGCCGGGTTAAAACGCTTCACCCGAAGATCCATGGCGCACTGCTTGCGCTGCGTCGAGAGCCGGAACATGTGAATTCCATGCATGAGCATGCAATCACTCCAATCGATATGGTCGTCGTAAATCTCTATCCGTTTGAAGAAACCGTTGCGGACGACGACGTCGACCTCGCCGACGCCATCGAGAACATTGATATCGGAGGACCGGCAATGATACGTTCGGCGGCCAAGAACTGGCGAGACGTTGCTGTAGTCACCGACGCAGGACTTTATGGCGGGATCATCGCCGAAATGACCGGCCTTGACTGTTCACTCTCTATCGAGACTCGTCAACGCCTTGCGGCGCTCGCGTTTACCCGTACCGCTAGCTATGATCTCGCGATATCTTCCTACCTTGCTCGGCAACTTTCGGACGCGGACCTCGAGATCCTCGAGCCTTTTAACCCACTTGGTGACCTAATGTTCATTGAGACCAACCGTGACGCTGCTGGCGATTCCGATTTCGATGAATTTTCGTCAATCGAACTCGAAAAAATCGCCGACCTCCGATACGGAGAGAATCCACACCAGCGGGCCGCCTTATACGGTACCGGCGGAAGTGGGGGTATCGCCAACGCCCATCAGCTACACGGCAAGGAAATGTCGTTCAATAATTTTGTCGACGCGGACGCGGCGTGGGCCCTGATTCAGGAGATCGACGGCATAGCTGTCGCGATAATAAAGCATACAAACCCCTCTGGTGTCGGCATCGGCAGCACCAATGAAGAGGCCTATCGCCGCGCATTATCCACGGACCCGGTTTCGGCGTTTGGGGGTATTGTTGCGTTTAACAGAACGGTTGACGCCATTGCAGCCCGATCAGTTACTGAAGTTTTTACGGAGGTCGTGATAGCTCCGGAATTTGAGGCTGAAGCCATGGACATCCTCCGATCGAAGAAAAATCTAAGGGTGCTCCGGGCGGAGGCTACCAAGGCATCAAAACAACTCGAATATAAACATATCTCTAGTGGAATGCTGGTGCAGGACGCTGATCTACACTCCGTGACGGCTTCGGACCTAAACATCGTCACTAGTCGAAAACCGACCGATTCAGAGATTAGGTCGATGATGCTCGCCTGGTCGGTATGCAAACACGTAAAATCGAACGCAATAGTATTCGCGAATGAGCGCCAAACGCTTGGTCTCGGGGCTGGCCAGATGAACCGCGTCGATTCCGTTCGAATTGCCGCTATGCGCGCCGAAAGATTCGAACTGCCATTATTGGGCTCGGCACTGGCGTCGGATGCCTTCTTTCCGTTTCGTGACAATGTTGACGAAGCCGCCCGATTTGGCGTGACTGCTATAATTCAGCCCGGAGGTTCTATAAAAGACGAAGAGTCGATCCTTGCAGCCAATGAGCACGATATAGCGATGGCGTTCACTAGCATTCGTCATTTCAAACACTAGTATTTCGCTGTCGTCGACACCTCAAGGTCCTCACCGTCCGTCGAAACCGTGATAGCACCGTTTTCGGCCGTTGTTAGGACAGATGCGCCAACACCGCGCCATCGACTGACAACTTCGGGATGGGGATGGCCGAATATCGAATGCCGTCCTGCAGAAATGACCGCAATAGTCGGATGTACAGCGTCGACAAATGGCTGTGACGATGAGGTCCTGCTCCCGTGATGCGGCACCTTTATCACGTCCGATCGTAAATTTCTTTGGATCATTCCCGCTTCCGATTCCATTTCGATGTCCCCTGTGAACAGAATTGCCCGTCTTCCATAAGTGATTCTGAAGGTCACAGAATCATTGTTATCGGAGCCCGAGTCGTTAGCCTTAACAGGATTCAAAATTTCGATGTTCACACCACCGACGGAAAGTATATCGCCCGCGGAAGCAACAATGATCGGTGCTCCATATCTTGTTGCAATTGAACGAAACTGTGCTCCGAGTCCATAGTCGTCGCGACCGGCAGCGCTGCCGACCACGACGTTCCCTATTGCGAAATTTTCGGCGACGTCGATCAGGCCCTGCAGGTGATCGGTGTCGTCATGAGTCGCTACGAGGTAGTCTACTTTCCGGTGCCCTAATTCCCACAGCGAAGTCGAAACGACTGCTTCGCCGATCCTTGGAACATCTGGCTCGAATAATTCTTCGAGACCTTCAGTTTCTGGACTATCTTTTCTAAATTCTAATCTACCGCCACCGTCGATCAACATGGTCTCGCCATTCGGAAACGTTACGAGCGAGGAATCACCTTGACCAACATCGAGAAAGACTATTCGTAGGCGGCCGTCCACCCGCGGCTCTGACAATGGGTGGAAGACGATCAGCGATCCAAGGACGATTAGGAGAAATCCAGAAACCGGGACCAGCCACCGACTGACCAGGGCGCCACCGAGCCTACGTGCGGCCACGATCGTAAAAGGCTCCCATAAGTAAACCGCAAGACCAAGTGCTGCTAAAGGCACGAAATATACGGCGTAAATCGCTCCCGCGGCACCCGAATATTCACCGACACGAATGTTTATCCAATTTGCCGTAGAAAGAAGTGCCGGAACGTCAACTAACAGTATGTTTAACAGCTCTGTAAGCCGAACAAATGGATATGCGGCGATGTAACTCACCTTCGAGATCGCCACCGCGATGACTGCCGAAAAGCTTTCCAGTGCGATGACTATGCCAACCCAGAGATTCAGAAAAACGGACGCTAATGATATTCGGTGAAAATATAAAACCAGAAGTGGGACGAGCCAAATTTGCACCACCATTGATACGACGATCCCTTCGAACAAATAGATGCACACATCACGGACGCCGGTTGATCGAAACCACCATCTTCCACCTGATTTGAAAAGTCCGGCGGACCACAACTGCCTGGATTGTTCGACGTCCCAAACAGATTCGCGCCAGTAAAGCCATTCACAGGAATATTTTAGCCATTCGGGAACACGAGGTGGAAATGGATTATCGGCCGTTGGCGTCCAGTTACCTATCTTCCTCATCGTCGAGATGATCGGCACCGCCATAACAATAATTGCCCCGACACAAATAAACGTTAGCTGAAACGACGGACTCAATAGGTCAGACGGCCGCCAAGCCAATAGTATTAAGCCGCATCCGCCAAACGAATTCAAAAGTGGTGCATTCCTATCGATCATTTGAGCAAGGGCAAGTATCGAAAACATCAAACTCGCGCGTACGACGGGCACGTCGGCCCCAACCGCCAGCGTATAACACCACAGTATCCCTCCCGCGATTGAAAGCTGAATAACGCGCTTACTGGTGCACGCGCTCAGAAGAAGTACCAGTAACCCGCCGATAAAAGTGATGTGCAGACCGGAAATGACAAGCACATGAAAAGTTCCGCCGTCACGGAACGCGTCGGCGGTCTGCCGATCTAGAAAGTATTTATCACCCAGTAATGAAGCATTCAACACGCCTGCCGTTGAAACGCTGAATAGTTCATTAAATGCAGCGATCAGTCCTGCTCGAGATTCATAAACCCAGGCGAACGGAAGTAAAACAGATTCACTGTTTATTCGCTCGATTAGAAGCGGACTCTTTACGTTGCAGGCCGCATCAATTCCCTGACGATCCAATATCGATATCCGGGAAATTACACCAGGATTCAAATACCTTTCTTCACGTTCCAAATCACACGTGACCAAAATTCTCGTCCCATAGTGCAGATCCAGAGCATCGAGATCGTCGTTAGAAGCCGGTTCGCCGGCCGGTACGAACAGCCGGACAACACCTGATGCCGGAAGAAGACCTCCGTGGTATCGGAGGCTCTCAGTTCTAAGCCGAAGGAATATCCCGTCGTGAGCCGGTTCCGGCTCGCTAGCAAGCACACCCTGTATTTCTAT
>JBAUGL010000119.1:0-2894 GCA_049679665.1 Pyrinomonadaceae bacterium
GGTATGAAATATTATCGGAACGTACAGGTGGCGTCGGACGCGACTGAAAATCGAAAAGAAAAGGATGAATACGACGATTATACCCCTGACAACCTTCGCGGCGGGCTGGATTTTACACTCCCGCCGGCTGACGTGCCGGGTGTAAATACTGATGCGGGATATGACGAGGCTAAAGAAACGCTCGATGAGATCAGTCTGGAAGAAAGCGAGGTCTTCGACGAGGCTATGAAAACCGAAGGGGTGATCGAGACCATCGACGATGACGGCGATGATCTCTAAACACCCATATAATTGATGTTAACATGAGCCGGAAAATGAACTTTTCCGGCTTTTCTTCTGTTTGAATCGCGCCGTCCGGGTTAGATGATCGGGATAAATTTCTCGTTGATATATTGACGTAGTTCAGTCGCCAACTTCTTGCGGTCAGTATTAACGATCGGCTCATCGCCGAAAGTGAGAGTGGCCGTGAATCCCTTCAATGTAAAAAGCCGCCAAATGTGTTCAATGAAAGAAATTTCGTCCCACCAACATATGTAGTCGCTTGCGGCCGGTTCGCCATCATGTGTGCGATAACTTATTGTGGCATACGAAACCGGCAAATCAGTGCGCGCCGCAAAAGCAAGGAAAGACGAATTGAAGGGCAAAACTTTCTCACCCTTCGAGCTTGTACCTTCGGGGAAAACGATCACGCCTTCGCCTTCGTTGAGCTTATCAATTATCTCGGACCCGGCTCGCGGAATATCTCGACGGTTGCCGCGATCGATAAAAATTACACCCATATCGCGACAAATGCGTCCGACCAGGAACCAAGTACGGATCTCGCTTTTGCCGACGAAAACCCCGTTAACAACAGCCCTTAGGGCGCCAATGTCCGTGTAGCTCAAATGGTTGGTGACGAGAAAGAACGGCGGCTGCGGCGGCGTCCCGATCACATCGATACTCATTCCTGAGATCCACACGAAACTTCGCGCCCAAGCTCCAAACCCGACCTGACGCCAATATTGCTTATTTGGTACGAACAGAGCGCCGATGAACCAGATCGAATACAGCCCGAGCGTGGCGGCGACAAAAAGGACGAATTTTATGGCGGCACGAATTGATCTCATGGGGACCCAGCGGGTATGTTCACTCCTTTTCGATCTTTCTAAAATTGTATCGCAGCAAAACGCGCATCGGCAAGAATTTGCCGTCTCGCTCGGCCGGCCGCCAGTCCATGCTTCGCACCGCTTTCTCAACGGATTCATCCAGCCCGTATCCTGCCCAGTGTTCTATCCTTGTCCGCAAAATTTTGCCATGCTCGCTGATATCGGCAACAATGTCGACGGTCGCCGTGATGTCGTAAAGAAAGGCCGCCGGAGTATTTTCCGGCTTGATGCGACGGTAGGGGATCGGTGGCCGTAAGCCCTTGGCGGCGGGCGATTCTGAGGCCGGAACGGTTTCCATTTCGGGCGGGTCGAGTTCGGATGATTCGACCTTCGACACCTTATCGATAGCCCCGAAAACCTGAATTGACACGGCCGCCGCGGAATCCATTAGCAGTGCGGCCGAGGCAGCCGGCGACGGGCTGTCGAATTTGCGCAGTCCAAAAAATACGAGTCGCCCCGTTCTGGAACTCACCACAAAGATCGCAGCATACGCTTCATAATATTCCTTGGTTTCGAACGAACTCCGCCGAATCGTGGAGGACCTGACCAGTATAAAATAGTCGCAGCCGATCGCCGCCCCGATACGCCGGCCTTCCGAAATGGTCATATTAAACGGCGCTTCCGGCGGCACCGCTCGATAAGCGTCGTCCGCGAGGGAACTCTCCGACACACGGACGAGCTGCGAAAGCGAGCCAGCGAGCCGTTCAGCAAACTGGAGATCCTGTTCTCCCGATTCTGGGGTAAGAATTGCGACGCGCTGTGCCGCAATTGCGGCCGCAAAAAGCAAGATCGCCACCCCCGACTTTACCAGAGTGCGTCTATTCATGATAGAGACGGGATATTTCGTGTTTTACTTCCGCGGGGAAACAAACTCGGTGGATGAGGTACCCCTTTTGAAGTCCACGAACGGCGGCGCTTATCTCGGAGATCTCGCGGATCACGGGACGTGAGAATCCTTCCTCGACAAAGATAAGATTCTTCGGATCGTCGGCGTTGTGTGTGTAAAAATAATAAGGAGCGTTCCCGCCATTGTCGTCAATGAAATAGTACTCGGGATCGAAACGCTTCTCCTCGACGATCTTTGCACCTTTTCGCAGGAATTCGTCGCGGTCGGATTCGGGCATATCGAGGTCGAAAGCCTTGAACAATCGTCGATGAAGGAAACGTTTGGATAGATCAGATAGTATTGGGTCAGCGGAACTTTGCCATCGTTTTATGTGGAAAACTATGTCTGTGTCGTCGATCTCAAGATGGTCGGCGATGTCGAGGACTTCGCCGTTCAGCACTTTTTCGAATGCGGTTCCGCGTGCATACCAGACATCCATCCCTTTACGAAATAAGAATAATGCGCGGCGAAGCAGCGAATGAAGGACCGACTCAGCGGCCCTCAGCGCCCTGTGATAATAGACCTGCCGATACATATAATATCGCGCCTGCAGATAACCCTCGACTGCATATAGGCCGCGTGCGGAAACATAGAGCCTGTCCTGATCCTCATCTACTTCGATCGATTTGATGATCCATTCAACATCGAATACGCCATATTTCGCGCCGGTCATCAGCGAATCGCGGAGAAGATAATCCATTCTATCGACATCGAGCTGTGAGGAAACGAGTTGGGCAAGCGCCATCGGGCGAAAAGTGCCGCCAATTATCGCTGCGACGTTCTCAGCGAGTTCGGGCGAATAGGCTTTCAGCAGTCGGCCTATCTCGGTTTCTTCGCTCAAAATCGCGTCGATAGTGTACTGC
>JBAUGL010000120.1:0-3607 GCA_049679665.1 Pyrinomonadaceae bacterium
GTCGTCGACTGTCTCCCACACCGTATTGAGACCTTCGACCTTCGCCCAACTGCCAAGATCGTATCCGTTGGAAGAAAGGGTAATTCGCTTGAGTACGGTTAAAAGTGGCATAAATGATACCTCTTTATTGGACGTTAATTTCACCTCGGTTTGCGAAAACACATAAATTTATTCTTCGGTCTTAAGGCCTCTCGCCTCACGAATTGCCCCTTCCAAATCCGTAACCGTCCCATCGAGCTGTAACTCGTAAACCGCGTCGAGTATCTTCTTAAACCTTGGTGACGGGGATAGTCCAAGCTCGATCAAATGGCGACCCATCAGGATTGGCTCCGGTGCCCTATTTTCGATTTGAAGTTCCTTCACTCTTCCAATGAACCATTCCTGAGCCTCCGACCCGAACCGTTTCTCATTCGGCAGCCAATCCGGATTCCTACCAAGTGAATCGGCCTTTGCAACCCGATAAAGAAGATCAGGCTCGACCTTTCGTGCAAGCCGGCGGAAAGCTCCGTCGCCAACCGGCGTTTTAGCCTTGTAGTATTCACCTGGCTTGAGATGATAGCGAACCAGCTGGACGATCTGGTTTCGGACGTCGTATCCATCCAAAGTAAATATTCCAAGGGTGTCGAGAAAAGTCATAGTCGGTCCGACCCCGGCTTCGTCGTGGCCCCTGGATCGCGTCCTACCGTCGATGAACTCGGTCGTTGAGGGTTTCCCGAAATCATGAGCTAATGCGCCGAGCATCACTGCGACCTTTTTCGCATACGGAAGTTCACCGATGAGTTTTGCGGCCTCATCCGCAACCATAAGTGTATGGACATCGACATCGCCTTCCGGGTGCCAATCGGGCTCCTGCGGGACGCCGACGAGCGCCTTCATTTCAGGAAATATCTGATCAACGACCTCGAGATCGTAAAGCCACTTCAAGCCGATAGATGGCTTTTCCGCCTTTAGCAACAGCTTTTCAAGTTCGCCCCAAATGCGTTCTTTCGGGAGATCAGTTACATCGATGCTTCGGCAAAGCTCGACCGTATCTGACGAGATGTCAAACTCAAACCTCGCCGCAAACTGTGCCGCACGCAGAACTCGAAGCGAATCCTCCGAGAACGTCTCGCTCGAAACATGCCGCAGCATTTTTCTCTTAATGTCTTCCCTGCCGTCAAATGGATCGATGATCTCACCCGACAACGGATCCTTCAGGATCGCGTTTATCGTGAAATCCCGGCGGGAGCACGCCTCCTCAAACGTCATGTCCGGGTCGCCCTCGACGATAAATCCGCGATGACCCACCCCGGATTTTCTCTCGCGGCGAGGCAGCGAAACATCGATCCCGCCAGTGAATTTATAGACGGCGAACGATTCGCCCGTCACGTTCACCTCGCCTAAGTGATCTAAGATCGCGCGCAGCTTTGCCGGCTCGATCCCATAAACCTCAACATCCCAGTCCTTCGGCCGGGCGCCCATCAACTCATCGCGCACACATCCGCCGACAAGCATCGCTCTACCGCCCTCGGTCCTGATCTGCTCGGACAGATCAATTATTCTTGCAGGAAGATCGTTCAATTTACTCCAGTCACGTTCAAAATTTGTTAGGAACCTGATCACACATCCAACGGGCTTTTTACAAATGATTTGTTTCTAGCCACATGTGTGTATATCCGGGTGGTTCGCACATCTTTGTGGCCGAGCAATTCCTGAACGGTACGTATGTCATAGTGATTCTCCAACAGATGCGTGGCGAAGCTATGCCGAAAGGTGTGGCAATTGCCGTGCTTGTAAATTTTCAGTTTGCCCAAGGCCCTTTTAACGGCCTCCTGAACTGTGCTCTCAGCCGTATGATGCCGCCTTACTACGCCGTCCTCACGCGTCGGAGAAACCTTCTTCGATGGAAAAACGTATGTCCACGCGAACTTTTTATCAGCATTCGGATACTTACGGTTTAATGCATACGGCAAAAATACCGAGCCGAATCCATCTTTCACATCCTCTACGTGGATCAGTTTTACACGTTTCAAGTGGTTTCGAAGATCGTCCGCGAGGCTTTCCGGCAGAATTGTCATACGGTCTTTCTCGCCTTTGCCGTCGCGCACGGTTATCTGACGCCCCGCAAAATCGACGTCCTTGACGCGGAGCCGCAACGCTTCTGTCAGCCGCATTCCACAGCCGTAAAGCAAGCTTGCTATCAGCTTATTCGCGCCCTCCAATTCTGCAATGATCGCCTTTGCTTCTTCGGGCGTAAAGACAGACGGAAGACGAGCAGGCCGCTTCGCCCGCATGACTCCGTCGATTATCGGGAGTTCGATCCCCAGCACTTGCTTGTATAGAAACAAGATGGCGTTAAACGCAACATTCTGAGTGGAAGCGGCAACGTTCTTTTCTACGGCCAGGTGCGTCAAGTATTCTCGTATCTCATTGACACCCATCTCTTTAGGATGCTTCTTATTATGAAAAAGAATATACTTGCGGATGTAACCAACATATGCTCGCTCGGTTTTGTAGCTGAGATGCTTCAGACGCATTAGATTCCGAACTTGATCGAGCAGTTTCGGCTTCGGCTTTTCCATATCAGTTCTGACTTGATAATACGATGGATTCCACGTATTATCAACGGGCATGGAGTTAATCAATAGTTCGATGCTTTCTTCTATATTTGCAAAGTTGAGGAATATGTATAAACAAATTCTAATTTGCTTAGTTGTAATTTTTCTTTGCTTCGTCAACAGCGACGCTCAACGGCGTAAAGGTAGCACTAAAATTGCGCCTAAATCTCTAAATATCCATGATGTCAATTTTAAGAAAATGAAATATGACCTTAATTCAAGTGAAGTTGAAGAATTAGGGCTTACTCAAAAAGATATTGAAGTTATGGATACGGAATATGGCGATTTGACGGGAGATGAAAACGAAGAAGCCATTGTGCAAATTGGTTGGTCTTGGGGAAGGCATCTCGGGAGTGGGAATGGAACTTGGATAGACATTTACACAATTGAAAATAATAAACTCAAATTATTGGCTCGTTTTAGGGAAGGCACTGGAGTAGAAAACCGCTCTTGGAAAATTCTTGAAGTGAAAGAATCGCAGTTAATTCTCAAGCGTTGCGATGCTGACAAAGAAGACAATGCTTTTACGGCAATAATTTTCTATAAATTAAGTGGTAAAAGTCTTAAACAGGTTAAGAAACTTCGACTCAATATTGATGATTTTCCATGTTGAAGAATAGGGCGGGCAAAGAGCGGTAAAATAACGCCGCATCGAACAAGTTATTGGACGTGAGCGCGAAACAGCCACGTTCATTCTAGGCTACGTTGCGTGTGTTTCGCGCCACGTCAACGCCGCCGTTCGGCGGAGGAGGAGGACGAAGACAATGGCCACCCTCGAGAAAGCGCTCAATAAGATGCGGGAGATCTGCCTCTCATTACCCGACACCCGCGAAGGCGATCACTTCGAGGAGACCGCATTCTACGTGCGTGGCAAGCTCTTCGAGACCTGCGGTGCAAAGCATGGCGTCTGCGAGATCACGTTTGGGCTCGAGCCGGACCACGCAGCGGCGCTCCTTGAAAATGACCCTCGCTTCAAGCCGTACTCCAGGGATAAACGCGGCGTCGTCCTC
>JBAUGL010000121.1:0-22034 GCA_049679665.1 Pyrinomonadaceae bacterium
AATATAATTTTAAAAACACGACTCGATTGCATTGAGGCTACGCCTAAGTATTTAGGTCACACGAGTTGAATTGATTCTTGGCATACGTAACAAACAAAACAGCGAGAGCGAAAATTGCAGTACCTTGTTTTCTTCTTTCTGTTTATTGAAATTCAATTTTTTATTTTTGGCGGAGGAATGTGATGAAACTCGCTACCAGAGCGTACACCGTTGCGCTTATATTGCTAACGTTTGTTTTTGCGCTTACAGCGCAAGTAGACAATGACGCTAGATCGGCCAAGGACGACAGGAATACGGCACCGACTGTCGGCACAGGCGGCCCGGTTGGTGGTCCTACAGGTCTTTTTACAGTTTATGATGGACAAACCTTGAGGAGGGGAGAGTTCACATTTAGTGCCGCTTGGAGTAATTATGACCGAGATCCGGGCAATGTGGACATTAGTGAAGTCCCAGTAAGCTTCCAGGTCGGTCTAACCAACAACTTTGAACTTTTCTTCAATACCGACGCGTATCGCGCGGTGAAGGTGAATTCTCCGCGGAATCTCTCAGGATTCTATCTGCCGAATTCACAGGTATTTATAAACGGTGCTAATCGCAGTGCTCCTGCGATCGTTCTCTCGCCGCAGGGCCCCGGCGTGAGCCAGTTCCCCAATCAGGCAATCTTTCGACCGACCGGAGCGCCGTTTACGCAGTATCCATATATTGGCGGCAGCATAGGAACTCTCGGGTTTCTTCCGCCTTTCTTTTCGGGTCCGGTGTTCGGTTTTCCCGCCGGAACAAATGCGCTTCTCGGGCCAGCAACCGCCGGCGGAAACGGCGCTGATAACTATCCGGGAATCGGTTCCGTTTACGGCAGTATTCTGCCGGGCGTGGTGTTGACAACTAATCCTCTTCTTGGTGCGGCGGGCCAAGTTCTCGGCGAAGCTCCGGGCGTGTTTACGCTTGCTCCATCGTATTTGAACGACGCTCCGTTCCTTAACCGCACATTTGGCGAATCAGCTTTTAACACCTTTACGGTTGGTGGTAAATGGCGCTGGACGAACATCAACAGCCCGATAGGTGTTGGATTGATAGGCTACTATCGGTTCTATGCTGATAATGCCGATGATTTCTCAGGCTTCAATCAGCTCCAACGCGGCTCGAGTCCAGGTGGCGATCGCGGCGATTTCGGTGCGGTTCTATTTGCTGACGCTCGTGTTAAGCGGTGGATGAACCTTTCGGCGAATATTGGTTACAACTACAATAGCCAGGTTAAGGACGCTAACGGAAATGTTATGCTCGATCGGGGTGATGAAGTTCTTGCCGCCCTGGCAGCTGATTTCCCGGTTAATAAGTTCTTTCAGCCGATCATTGAATTCCGCACGCTTCAATATGTAGGCGGAAGGACGCCTAATGCATTCGAGAACAATCCGATGGACGGCCTTGCCGGGTTTCGGGTTTTCCCGGCGAGATGGTTCGGTTTAGGTTTTGCATATAGGCATCACTTTAATCCGCAGGACCGTGATAACTTCGACGATAACGATTCATTTACGGCAACTGTGACGAATCCGTGCCATGCGACCTCGACCAACTGCACGACGCAGGTAATCACGACAAACTTTACCGGAATTCCTCAAGGCTTCAACACCTCGACGGATCCGCATGGGTTTATTCTTCAGACCTTTATCGGCCGCCGAGACGAAAGGCAAGAAGAGATCGAGAATAAACCGGCTAACGTTACAGACTTAACGGTCAGTGATGCGGTGGTCTATTTACCGTGTGCTCCGGGATTCCGGTCAACTTCGGGCGGTTGCAGCGATACGACGTCGCTGAATATTTCTACGACGGCATCGGATCCGGAAAACGACGTTCTTACCTATAACTATACAGTTTCAGGTGGACGTATTGTTGGGCAGGGAGCTAACGTTTCCTGGGATCTGAGCGGTGTCCAAAAGGGCACGTACACGATCACTTCAGGCGTCGATGACGGCTGCGGAATTTGCGGACAGACGCAAACCAAAACTATCACGATCGAAGAATGTGCTGATTGTGTCAAGATCTGCGAATGCCCGACGATCACGGTCAGCGGACCAGCTGGTATCACTGCGCCGGGCGGCACGATGACTTTCACTGCGAACGTCTCGGGCGGCAGCCAGGATAGCGTTACCTATAACTGGTCAGTTTCGGCTGGTGAGATCACGTCAGGACAGGGTACGACCAGCATTACGGTTGCAGTTCCGAGCGAGATGTCGGGTGGCGATATTACCGCAACTATCGACGTCGGCGGAACAGACCCATCATGTGGCTGCGATACGAGTTGGTCGGCATCCGGACCGGTTGATACGAAACCGACCGCGACGCAGACCGATGAATTCGGACCGTTGTCGAACGACGAGATCAGGGCACGCCTTGACGCGTTCTTCGCAACACTCGCGAACGATCCGAACGCGCAGGGCTACATCATCAATTACGGAACCAACAGGCAGATAGCTGCCCGCGAACGGTTGATTCAGAACCATATCAACTTCCGTAACTTTGATAGAAGCCGTGTCACGCTTGTTCAGGGCGGCGACCTCGGAACGGGTGCGAGCACTAAGCTCTACACCGTGCCGCCGGGTGCCGATAACCCGACTCCATAGTAGTTAAAGCTTTGCATTGGTTTAGCTGATGCAAACATAGTAAAACAAAAGGGCTCCCGTTTAGGGCAGCCCTTTTTGTTTGGAAAAAACTATTGCTTTTGCCGGCGTTTCCTGTAAAATAGTTTAGGTGGCAAAAACCGCTGTACAATTTCCCCGAATCACTCGAATCGTTCTCGTTAACAATTCCTTATCAGTGCAAACTTCTTTGTGATAATCGTCATCTGATTAAATGTGGCGGTCGGCCGCTCACAATGCCCGTACCAAGAACAAGAGAAAAACGCTATGATCAACATCACCCAACGAATCGGCATGATAACAATCATGTTCCTAACGCTCACAGTGATCATTTCGGCGTCAGTTTATGCCGCGGATAATGGATACGTAGTTATCGACCCTGATAAATTTAGTGACTGGGAAGTTGTCGGGCCTAATGGCGGTGACGTCCGAGTGGTGGCCGTCGATCCCCATGATAAGGATCGACTGTACATAAGCACGCTTGACGGCCAGATTCACGCATCCTCGGATGCCGGAAGAACCTGGAAATTGCTTGTAAATTTCAATGAGCCGCAGCTTGTTTTGGATCAATTAATGGTTGACCTGCGGGATTCCAATAGGATCTATTCGTCTGGTCACCGACACAAACTCCCCGGCGGTTTTTTCTTCTCAGCGGATCGCGGTCAAACCTGGAGAAAATCGAAAGCCTTGGCCAACGAATCGATCCACTCAATGACCCAATCGTCGTTTGATCCGGATTTACTAACGGTCGGCACACTCAAGGGGGTTTGGGTTTCAAAGAACTCTGGTGACGACTGGGAAAAGATCGAGTCTGCTACAATGCCGCAAAACATCAATTCGATGGCTGTTGATCCGCGGAATACGAGTACGATCTACGCGGGAACATGGTGGCGCCCTTATAAGTCGACCGACTCCGGAAAGAGCTGGTCGCTTATTAAGAACGGAATGATCGATGATTCGGATGTGTTCGCAATCAGCATCGACCCGAGAAACCCAAATCATGTCATTGCTTCGGCCTGCAGCGGCATTTACGAATCGCGCAACGCCGGCGGAAGATGGTCAAAGATTCAGGGAATCCCGGCGCAATCCCGCCGAACACGCGACATTCTTCAGCATCCATCGGTTCCCGGAACCGTATATGCAGCGACGACTGAAGGGTTCTGGATGAGCACAAACGGCGGCAAGTCGTGGATGCTTACAACAAATCGTGATCTGGAAATTAATTCGGTGACTGTTCATCCGGACGCACCCAGCCGCGTTTATATCGGGACGAATAATTATGGTGTTATGGTTTCCGACGATGGCGGCAAGAACTGGGCGGAGACAAATCAGAATTTTTCAAGCCGTTTCACATATTCCATCTCTCCGGATATTGAACAACCCGATCGTCTCTATGCGACCACGCACAATACTTCGACAAGCGGCGGCTTCTTCTTTATTAGCGCGGACGGTGGAAAGAGCTGGCAGGCCGCATCGGGACTCGATGTAAACCGGGTATCGGCGTTTGCATTACTGCAAGATAGGATCGATACGAACAGGCTGTTTCTGGGGACAAACCTTGGCATTTTTCAATCCGTGGACCGCGGTGCATCGTGGACGTTCATTGCGCCGCCGAAACCCGCCAAGAAGAAGGCCGTTGGCAAAAAGAAAGGGATCATCGCGAAACCTGAGAAACCTATGGATCCGGTAGGTCCGAAACTTATTCCGGCATTTACCGCAAAGGTAAAAGCTCTTACCTTTAGCGAAGACGGGAAGAATACGATCTTCGCCGGAACTGACACCGGACTTTACAAAGCCGTCGATATTTCAAAGGGTTGGGAAAAGGTTCCCCTTGGGGACGGAGTTAATGAGAACATTTTTGTTGTTACCACCTCACTCAAGCGTCCTGACACGATTTGGGTCGGGACCGCGACTTCTGGTGTGATGATATCACGGGATGGCGGAATGACTTGGAGCGCGATTAAAGGCACGCCTGAAGGTGTTCCGGTAAGTGCGATTGTTGTCGATCCGAAACGGCCTGACCATGTGTACGTTGGTACGATCCAGGGGTTGTATATGACTCGTGATGGAGGCAAAAACTGGACATTCGGCCGTGGTCTTCCTCTTGGAAATTACGCTGGTATTCTCATCAATCCGGAATACACCAATGAAGTGTACATCTCAAGCGCGATTGAATCGAACGGCGGGATATATCACTCGGCAAATTCCGGTTCGACGTGGCGAAGGATCGATTCTAATAAGATGAAACTCCCGAGCCGACGGATCTGGTCGATGGCGTTTGATCCGAAGAATCCGAACCGAATATTTGCGGGCTCACATTCATCGGGTGTTTACATTATCGAACGAACAACCGAAGTTATTGCTTCTGATCCCGCAACTAGGCCAAGAATCGCGTCAAACGGCAACTAGCCGGGGAATGATCAAGCACGCTCTGAGACGGTCTGTACGGACCGTCTTTTTAGTTTTGACACTGATTTGGTGGATGCCCATTTGAATTCTATAATCGTATCAGTAGTCTAGGAGAGTTAATTGTGACGCAAGAGATCGTCTGTACGAGTCAATACGGTAACGCCACAGTCGCAGTAGAAAGCGTGCCTTTTTCTGAGATACCGGGCCAGTCAACGCTTTTCACACAATACCAGCACGACCCGTTGTCGCTTCGGCGCTTCTACCCCTCTGCCGTTGAATCACACGCGCAAGTCTCGGCTCGGATACCTGAAGTGCTAGCACATCATAAGGCGGATCGGAACATTCTTTGCGACACGCTTGCCGAGATGAACACGAAATTTGGGGGCGCGGAGAAAACGTTCGAGAATATCGAACTACTTCGGGATTCCGGGACGGTGGCTGTCGTTTCGGGCCAGCAGGCAGGATTGTTTTCCGGTCCGCTTTATACGATATTCAAGGCATTGTCAGCAATAAAAACCGCTGATTGCCTTCGAGGAAGGGGTATCAAGGCCGTTCCGGTATTTTGGGTTGCGACCGAAGACCACGATTTTGACGAGGTATCGAATGCTTTTGTCTTGGGACCACAGGGTGAACTGAACGAGCTTCGCAATGAACCAAAACGTTGCTATGAGAATCTGCCGGTCGGTTATGTGAAGTTGGATGATTCAATCACGAGGACGCGCCAGGAATTGTTGGCTGGCATGCTTCCGACCGAGTTCACAGCAGAATTGACGGATTTGATCGAAGCGAGTTGGATGTCGCGCAGCTACTTTGGTGACGCATTCGCTCGAATGATGACCAAACTCCTAGGCGACAGGGGCCTAATAATTCTATGTCCTCTCGACAAACGGTTGAAACAGCTGGCTTCGCCGGTGTATTCCGCGGCGATAACGAAATCAGCCGAGATCGTGAAAGCGCTTCGCAACCGGAGCAGCGAACTCGAGTCTGAAGGCTTTCAGGCACAGGTGCACATTGGCGAAGATTATTTCCCGCTGTTTTGGCAAGCTCGTGATCATACCCGAAACGCACTCAAGAAAAGTGCTAGTGGTACGTACAGGACAAAAGACGGGTCGAGGGAATTCACGCTTGAAGATTTAGCCGAAATCGCCGCTGAAGAACCTAGTCGGTTTAGCCCGAGCGTGGTACTTCGCAGCGTAGTTCAAGATTATTTGCTTCCTA
Source organism: Pyrinomonadaceae bacterium (assembly GCA_049679665.1). Classification (GTDB taxonomy): domain Bacteria; phylum Acidobacteriota; class Blastocatellia; order Pyrinomonadales; family Pyrinomonadaceae; genus OLB17. Next base: position 6,261 of record JBAUGL010000121.1, read on the forward strand.
CTGTCTGCTATTTCGGAGGTGCGGCGGAAGTTGCGTATTTCGCCCAAAGCGGAGAAGTCTATCGCATCCTTGACCGACCGATGACACCTATAATTCACCGGCAGAGTTTTACTTTCATCGAATCGAAACATGCGAAAACGATGCAGCGCTATGATCTCGGTTTTCGTGACCTGTTCGCCGGTTTGGAAGAGACACTCCCAGGAATCGTCGAGGGATATCTAAACAAAGGGACTGCGAAAACGTTCGCCGAGGTAGAAGAAACGATTAATACAGCCCTGAACGGTCTCGACCGAGAGCTTTCAACTATCGATCCGACGCTTGCGGAAAACCTCGCAACTCGTCGCCGTAAGATCATCTTTCAAATCGGGGCTATGCGTCACAAGTTTCACCACGTCCAGGTGAGAAAGGATGCGACGATCAGGCGGCAGGTAGAGACAATGTTTACAGCAATACTTCCCCACGGACACCTTCAGGAACGAACGTTGAATATCTCATATTTCCTTAACCGCTACGGTACCGGTTTCGTTGATTGGATTTACGACGCTATCGATCTAGACGACAAGGGACATCGGCTGATACATCTGTGAAATGAATAAGATACAGATTTTACCGGACAATCTTGCAAATCAGATCGCGGCAGGCGAGGTCGTAGAACGGCCGGCGTCGGTGATAAAGGAGCTTGTCGAAAACGCGATCGACGCTGGTTCGAGACGGATACTTATCGATATCGAACACGGGGGTCGTCGTCTGATCCGGATCTCTGACGATGGCGACGGAATGTATCGGGACGATGCTATATTGGCCTTTGAACGACACGCAACGTCAAAAATTCGCACTCTCGCCGATCTTGCAGCAATAAATACTCTCGGTTTCCGGGGTGAAGCACTCGCATCGATCGCATCGGTTGCCAAGGTGGAACTCTTGACCAAAACCGAGACGGACGCGGTAGCCACTCGCGTGATCATTGAAGGCGGCAGGCTTGCCGATGTCAAGGACGCGGCTCGGAGTACCGGTACCACTATCACCGTGCGCGACCTATTCTTCAACACGCCGGCTCGACGGAAATTTATGCGATCGGAGGCGACGGAGAATTATCATTTAACAAATGTTATCCAACACTATGGCCTGGCACTTCCGGAGATCGCTTTTACACTAACAAATAATGGACGCGAGGTTTTGCGTGTCGCACCAGTAAAAAGTATCCGGGAACGTGCCTTTCAGATTTTCGGCGGAAGTCTCCTGGAAAGTCTTCTTCCTGTAAATGGCGGTCATGAGTACATAGCGAAGGTTTCCGGATTTGTCTCAGCGCCGCGAGAACGTCGAACTAACCGTGACACTCAGTATTTTTTTGTCAATCAGCGGTTCGTGAGGGATAAAACCATCGCGCGCGGGCTATTGGAAGGGTTTCGGTCCGTCCTTCCGCATGGGGTATATCCCGTCGCTTTTCTTTTCCTCGAGATATCGCCGGAGGAGATCGACGTCAACGTCCATCCAGCGAAAACTGAAATCCGCTTTCGCCGGGGCGAGGCGGTAAAGGATGTCATCGCTGAAGCGGTACGAAACGCTCTGACTGCGGCCGGGGTGACGAGTGATTCTGATCCCAGTTTGGTGGATCACAGAGCTTCACGATCGACGGGCGTTGATTTGAGGTCTGAGCGGCCGGCGATCCCTATAGCCGAAGGTGACGCAGAAAGTCGGGCTAACGAGTTCGTACAGACTGTCGATGGCGGTAGGCCCGAATCGGCAATTGCGACACCGCCCGATGTGGAGCAACCGTCCGTATTTGATGACGGATCGATATTTCAGGCAAATGGCGACGATAGTTTGCTCTCACTCGATTTTGAACGAGAGGCCAATGACCGGATCATTCCAAATCAAATGGAGGCCGCAAGCCACCATAACGAGGACGAAGGGCATCCGAACGATCGCGACGTTGTAACCGTTCTGCCCCCGATAAATTCGGCGATAAAGGCTGTCAGGTCCGAAGAACCCAAACAAATGGGCGCAGCCAGGATCCGGCCGATCGGCCAACTTCACGAGAGTTTTATTATTGCGGTTGATGATGAGGGTCTTTTGCTTATCGACCAGCATGTAGCACACGAACGGATACTTTTCGATAAATTTCGCCTAAGTGAAACTGAGAGATCGATCGAATCACAAAACCTTCTAATTCCGGAGACGATCGATTTAACGCCCGCCCAGGCTGAAGCTTTCCAGCTTGTCGAAAACGAGCTTGGAACGCTGGGCTTTTCCGTAATGCGACTTTCGGGCCGGACGGTTGCTATCAAGAGCGTCCCGACAGACCTGCCGTCTTCGGAGGCTCGCAACTTGTTTGCTGAAATACTAGATACGGTAGAAGCCGAAAAACGCGGCGCAGCGAAATCTACACTTCGCAACGATATCGCTGCAACCTTGGCTTGTAAGGCGGCGGTAAAGATCAATATGCCGTTGAGTCAAGAGAAAATGCAGTGGATGATCGACCGGCTCCTGCTCACGACCTCGCCAACCACTTGCCCACACGGCCGGCCGGTTATACTTCGCCTCACGATGAAGGATATCGAGCGCGGTTTTCACCGAACGTGACACACTAAAACGTAGAACGCCCCTCTAAAGGTTGAATTAATTCTCAGAACGATATATTACTATCTTTGTCTAGTCTTACAACTAAGTGGTGTTCGGATCGGAATAAATGCGAAGAATCAATCTGCAAAGAGCGAAAGCGCAGATCGCCAGGCCAAACACGATCCGTGGTATAAACAAGCAGATCGTCTTGAACTACGTCCGCGATCGTGGGCCGATATCACGTGCCGAGATCTCCCGGGAGACGGCTCTGCATAGGTCGTCCGTGTCAATAATCGTTGATGAGTTGGAATCTGCGGGGCTTGTTAAAGAGGTCGGCGTCGGCACATCTTCAGGCGGCCGAAAACCTACTCTATACGAATTGAAAACTGGCCAGCCCGTCGCCATGGGAATCGATCTTGGCCCGCGAACGACGACGATCGCCATTGCCGATCTTGCAGGCAGGATCCTCGAAAAGGAAACCTTTTCCACATCGCCGGATATTGAATTCATGACGAGACAGTTACTCGATCGGGTCACACGTATCGCGGCCAGTTATTCTGCGTTCGACATTGAGATCGGAATGAGCGTTCCTGGCTTGGTCGATCAGAAGTGTGGCAAGGTCTATCACATTCCGTACTTCGATTGGCGCGACTGGGACATCTGTGAGCGGATCGAGGGAGAAACGAAACTCAAGGTTACTATCGAGAATGATGCAAACGCGACGGCACTCGCGGAATTGTGGTTCGGACACGAGAGAATCCGTAAAAGTGACACTTTCGTTATGGTTTTAGTTGGGGATGGCATCGGTACAGGTATCATTTTTGACGGTCAGGTCTACCGTGGAGAAAAAGGTTCTGGTGGGGAGTTTGGACATATGATCGCCGGGACCGATGCTCCGGTTGAATGTTCATGCGGCAGCCGAGAATGTTGGGAGGCGTACGCGTCAGAAAAGGCTATTATTGCCCGGTACGAAAAACTGCTAAGAATTGAGGATATGAAACACAACGATATGGATATTAGAGATATACTCGAGCTCGCCACAAACGGCGAGAAACATGCGGTCGAGGCACTTAAGGAAACGGCCTATTTTTTGGGGAATGGCATTTCAAATCTGATCGTTGGTCTAAGCCCGCAGGTGGTAGTGGTCAGCGGAAGAATTACAAAAGCGTGGGATCTGTTTGCCGAACAGTTTTCGAGGATCACGGAACGCAGCGTGCTTGCCGGGCTGCCGCCAACAGTGTTGATGCCATCGTCGCTCGGCGATTCGCCGACATTGATTGGGGCATTCGGCCTGGTCCTGGCAAAAAAGTTTGGCTCGTTAAGTGATATTTGACGATTGTTTCTGTCTCTAGCCTTGACATCGAAATGGACCTGTAATAAAACTTTGTTGTAAGTACCGCCAAAGCCGGTCGGCGACTGTTCCAAATGCCGCACCGGCGGCCGGCCTCGATTTGCCCGCATTTTTATTTGGATATGGAGACATCACATATGCGTACGATTCTGATTTTGACGAAACTAGCCGCTTCCGGCATTTTATTGACCGCAATTTTCGCGTCAAATTTCGCTTTTGTAAGTGGGCAGTCCCAGGCTATTAACGGCCAGATCGAAGGAACTGTTACGGATTCGAACGGTGCGGCTGTCCCAGGTGCGGGCATTTTAGTGAAGAATGTGGAAACTGGTGCTGAGAGAAGCTTAACGACCGATTCGGGAGGCGTTTATCGAGTTCCGTTGCTGCCGCTTGGTACATACCGGGTAACAGTCGAGGCAGCGAATTTCAAAAGACTCATTCGAGACGGGGTTACGCTTACGACCGGCCAAACAGCCACTGTCGATATCGCTCTCGAAACTGGCGGACTAACGGAAACGGTCACAGTTACGATGGACGCACCGATCGCCGATCCAGGTAAGATCGATCTGGGAAGGGTATTGAACACACGCGAACTTCAAAACCTTCCACTGGTTTCGCGCAATCCATACAATTATGCTCTCTTGCAGGCGAATGTAACAGGACGGCCGAATGTAGAGTTCGGTGTGCCGAGAATAAACGCGAACGGTTACACGCGGAGGACCAATTATCAGCTAGACGGCAACAACAATACGCAGGCCGATCGCGGCGGGATCCGTTTAATGCCGATTTCCGATACGTTCATCAGTGAAGTTCAGCTAGTTACAAACGGTTTTGCGGCGGAATTTGGCAATACACCCGGCCTGATAATGAATGCAGTGACCCCCACCGGAACTAACGGATTTCACGGTTCAGCAAGCTATAGATTCCGACGGACTCCGTTCTCGTCGCGGCCTTTTAATATTTCGCCTACCGCGGTAAAGCCGGAAACAAAGGTCGACAATATTACATTTGCGATCGGTGGGCCGATCATTAAGGATCGCTGGCACTTTTACGGCGGACACGAATGGGTAGAGCGCGACCTCGCGGGTGAACCGCAGCGGACAATCACCGTTACGGAAGCCAACAAGGCCGCACTGATAGACGCCGGGGTACCGGCAACTGCGTTTCCGACCGCAATACCAGCCGCCCAAAAGGTGAAGTTTTACATCGTTCGAACTGATGCACAGCTGAACGATAACAATCGTTTAACCGGTCGTTTCAACTATTTCAAAAATCTCTCACCGAACAACATAGCCGGAGGGTTGACGACACTGGAGAGAAGCATCGACTTTGACGATAAATCTTATTCGCTTGGACTGCAGCTTGCCTCAATTCTTACGGATGATCTCCTGAACGAGTTTCGGTATCAACATGCAAAACGCGATTCGCGCAACATTGCGAATGCTAATTCAGGAACCGGTCCAAGCATTATCGTTACAGGAGTCGCGAATTTCGGTGCTCCGGAGAATGACGATACTATTGCTCCGATGCAGGTAACCAATCAGATACAGAACAACTTAACATGGACGCGCGGGGACCATGTGGCCAAATTTGGCGGCGGGTTCAACCGAATCGAGGACACTCGCCGTTCGAATGTCTTCGCGCGATATACCTTCCCAAACCTTGCGGCCTACATTGGTGCGCGCAACGGTACAGCACCGAGAGGTTATACTAACTATATAGAGGCGTTCGGGAATCCGGACATCGCATACGATTCGACGTTTTACAACTTCTTCGGGCAGGACGACTGGAAAGCATCCAGAAAGCTTAAGCTGAATTTCGGACTCCGTTATGATGTTTACGATATTCCCGAAGCTGACTCGGCCTCACCGTTTGCGGCATCGCAGAAATTCAAGGTTGATAAAAACAACTTCGCTCCACGGCTCGGTGTAGTTTACGGGTTGCGAGACGGAAACCTGCCGACTGTAATTCGCGCAAGTGCCGGTATATATTACGATACTGTCTATTTGGATTTCTATCAGCGTGCAATACAAAATAACGGGGCGGCGAAATTCTTTAATTTCACGTTTGCACCTGCGACCTCAGGCTCACCGACGTTCCCGAACATCCTCGGTACTCTGCCTCCGGGATCCGCGCTTCCCGTGCAAAGCATCGAAACCATAGCGCCCGATTTCGAGAATATGTATGCCTTCCACGCAAATGTTCAGATCGAACAGGCATTGACCGAAGATCTTTCGTTGACCGCCGGGTATATTCATTCAAGCGGACGCCATATTCCCCTTTATCGCAACATCAACCGCATTAATCCTGTCGGCGCACTCGCGGATGGACGTCCGATATACAGCAACACGGTGAATGCTTCGACGCGCCTCGACCCAAGGTTCAACAATATTTTGATGGCTGAAGCGGCAGGAAATTCTAATTACAATGCTCTGACCTTCCAGCTCAATAAACGATTCTCACGTGGGATTCAGTTCAGCGCGAATTACACACTTTCGAAATCCGAGGATGATGCTCCGGAACAAAACTTGGTGGCGACGCAGGTCGGAAGTCTTGTGGTTCAGGATCCGTCGGACCGTAATCGTGACCATGGGCCATCGCTCGCGGACCAGCGTCATACATTTGTTATGAGCTTCGTGGGTAGACCGCAGTTTGACTTTGATAACGGCGTCTTAAATTATCTTGTGAACAACAATCAATTCGGTGTGATAACGACGGCGAACAGCGGTGAACGGTTTAACATCGTATCGACCGGTGATATAAATCTTGATGGATTCCAAGGATCAGATAATCCTGTCGGCATCGGCAGGAATTCTGGTGTAACGCCGAAACAGTTCAATGTCGATTTTCGTTATTCCAGATTTTTCAATTTCGGCGAACGATTTAGGTTGGAGGCATTTGGGGAATTTCTGAACGTGTTCAATATAAACAGCGTTTTCCAGATCAATAGTTTAACGGTTACCACCGATGCGCAAGGCAACCCGACTCAGGCGCTGCCTTCAGCAGATACGCGCCCGGTAACCTCGCTTGATAGTCGGCAGTTTCAACTAGGTTTTAAATTTATTTTCTAGAGCTGCTTCGTTGGGCATTTTGGAACAACGCCTTCGCACCGTAAGATCGTGTGAAGGCGTATTGTAATAAGATGGGATCACACGAATATACGAATACTGAGCCAGTTGAAGAATTGCCTGATGAATGGTGGCATAAGATTTACTTTTCCGTCATAGGTACAACTACCGTTGTAATTTTGGCTCTTTGGGCATTCTCGATGTTCTTTTCGAGCTAGTGAAGGGTCCTAGGCCGAGAAGAACCAACTGAAATGAAATTATTAGACTGGGCGGTCGTGGTCGTCTACTTGGTGTACGTTATCTGGGATGGGATCCGGATGACTAAGCACAGCGGCAACGTCGAAGGCTATTTTCTTGCAAATCGAAGCCTTCCTTGGTGGGCAGTTGGTCTTTCGGTAATGGCGACCCAGCTGTCCGCGATCACTCTCGTTGGGACGACGGGACAGGCGTATTCCGACGGGATGCGGTTTATTCAGTTCTATTACGGATTACCGCTTGCGATGGTGATACTTTGCATCACTGCCGTCCCCTTTTTCTACCGTGCAAAAGTCTATACTGCCTACGAATATCTCGAACGTCGGTTTGACGCCAAAACACGCAGCTTGACCAGCTTCTTTTTCCTTGTGTCCCGAGGTCTGGGTGTAGGTGTGGTGATAGCCGCCCCGTCCGTTATCCTGTCCATTGTTCTCGGGTGGAGCGAAATCGCAACGATCTTTGTGATTGGCCTATCAACAACGTTCTATACCATGATCGGCGGAGTCCAGGCCGTCACTTGGACTGACGTAAAGCAGATGATAGTCATATTTCTAGGGCTTTTCATTTGTCTTCTGGTCATCGTCTCGCAGTTTCCGCCTCAGGTCTCGTTTACTGACGGGCTCTACCTAGCCGGCTCCTTGGGCAAACTCCAGACAATTAATACGAGCTTTGACCTGTCGGAGAAGTATACGATTTGGTCGGGGTTGATCGCGGCACTTTTTCTATTCCTGGCGTACTTCGGATGTGACCAGAGTCAGGTACAGCGCTTCCTGACGGCGAAATCCGTGAGCGAGGGTAGAACGTCCATTTTGATGAGCGCTTTCCTTAAGATCCCGATGCAGTTCTTGATACTGTTGATCGGCGTGCTCGTATTCGTGTTCTACCAATTCGTAACGCCGCCGATGATATTTAATTCGGTCGAGGAAGCCAAGGTCCGGCAAAGTTCACAGTATCAATCGATAGAGTCGGAGTTTACGACCGCTCATGCGAATCGTCAGAATGCTGCCCTTGCATTTGTTGAGGATCGTAGTGATACAGCGCGCGAAACGTACATTCAGGCAGATTCGATGTTGAACGCCGTTCGAAAAAAAGCGACTGATTTTGTGAAGACATCGACCAATAATGCGAGTTTCAATGACGTAAATTATGTATTCCCGACTTTTGTTGTGCAGAATATGCCCATGGGAGTTATCGGACTGATAATCGCTGCCATATTTGCAGCGGCGATGTCTTCGATCTCCGCAGAACTTAACGCATTGGCAACCGCCACCACGATCGATTTTTACCGAAGACATTTCAAAAAGGAGGCCGATGATCGTCACTACGTAAAGTTTGGGCGCCTAGCGACGTTCGCGTGGGGCGTATTTGCCTGCATTGTTGCAATGTATGCAACCAATCTCGGATCGCTTATCGAGGTGGTCAATACATTTGGATCCTTTTTCTACGGATCGCTGCTTGGCGTATTTGTACTTGCTTTTGGAGTGAAACGGGCAAGGTCGCGCGGAGCATTCTTTGGCTTGCTTTTCGGTATCGCGTCCGTATGGCTGGCGAGCATATATACAAATATAGAATTTCTTTGGTTTAACGTAGTGGGTTGTCTTGTCACCGTGGCCGCAGGTTATCTAATCAGCCTGACTGTCAATGACAGTCCGGAACCGGTCAAATAGAATTTGCTTTGATGTACATTCGCAAGAAACTGATGGAAATGTATCTTTCGCCCAAATCGCAGATCATAGTGCTGTTCGCTGTCGTTGTATTAGTTTTCATATTTCCTGTTCAGGCTCAGGTTCGGCCCGTTTATGATTTGGGGGCGATAGGGTTTGGGCAGCAGCTTAAACGCATGCAGACGACTGCGAGCGCTATGCACATTGCCGCTCATCCGGATGACGAGGACTCCGGGCTGATGGCGTACTTGGCGCGCAAAGAACAAGCCCGCACCGCGTATTTGGCCCTTAACCGCGGTGACGGCGGCCAGAATGTCATTGGTCAGGAACTGTTCGAAGCGCTGGGAGTGATCCGGACGGAAGAGCTGCTGCAGGCGAGGAGACTCGACGGAGGAACGCAGTTTTTCACACGGGTAATGGATTACGGCTTCTCGAAAAAGCGCGAAGAGGCTGCCAGTATTTGGGGTGAGCGCGAGGTGCTCGGCGATATGGTCCGGGCAATTCGAATGCATCGTCCGCTGGTCGTGATTTCTCGGTTTAGCGGAACTCCGGCTGACGGCCACGGACAGCACCAACTTGCCGGGTACTTGTCACCGTTGGCATTCAAATTGGCGGCGGACCCAAACGAATTTCCCGAGCAAATTCGTGACGGGCTACGTCCGTGGAAGGCCCTAAAGTTCTACGTTTCTCAGAGCTTTTTCGCGAATCCGCAAAATGCTCCGACCCTACTCCTTAATACTGGGGAGTACGATACATTGATCGGAAGATCATATTACGAGATCGCGGCGGAAGGTCGCAGCCAACACAAATCTCAAGAGATGGGCTCGCTTGAGCTTCGTGGTCAGCAGACGTCCGGTATGAGACTGGTCGAAAGCGCTGTCGGCCGGATCGAGAACGAACAAAGCATTTTCGACGGAATTGACACGTCGATCAAAGGCATTGCAAAGCTGACGAGCGATGACCGTGTATGGCTTGCCGAAAAACTTGCCGACCTCCAGGTTGCAGCAGAGTCAGCACTTAGTGAGTACGACCCAAACTCACCTGAGAAACTGCTCCCAATACTTGCAAATGGCCATCGACTAGCATGTGAAGCGGAACAAGCAACGCGAAATCCTGCTTCCATGACCTTGCTTAGGGAAAAACGAGTCGACTTTGCGAAGGCGCTTCAGATGGCATCCGGCGTGGTGGTTGATTCCCTAATCGATAACGGGACTGTTACCGCCGGAAATACAGAGAACGTGGCGGTACGTGTTTTTGCACCGAAAGGATCGTCATTAGTGATCAAGGACACGGTTCTGAACCTTCCTGCCGAGTGGGGATCCGAAAGCGTCTCGGAGCCCGCTCAACCCGCGGCGAGCGGATTTCGTCCACGGCGCGAATCGCCGTTTGCAGCAAGATACTTTCGAATTTCAGTTCCTTCTGATGCCCGGCCGACACAGCCTTACTGGCTGTATAGCGCGCGAAAAAACTTTAACTTTGATTGGTCGGCGGCCGGCGCGGCACGGAATCTGCCGTTTCAGGCCCCGTTGGTGACTGCAACTGTTCGGATCGACGTCGCCGGCGAAGAGATAGAGATCACAAGCCCCGTTCAATATCGGTATGCCGATGACATTCGGGGTGAGATAAGACGCGAAGCGGTCGTCGTCCCGGCCATTACCATTGGGTTGGAATCGAATCAAATAATTGTCCCGGCATCGATCGCCGGCCGGACACGCAAGTTGATGATGACGGTAACGAACAATTCGAAAGCCTCGACATCGGGAAGGGCAACGTTCGACGTTCCGGACGGTTGGGAGCTATTTCCGCGGTCTGCGGATTTTGAATTAAAAAGGCCGGGAGATATGGGCTCTTTGAGTTTTGAGTTAAAAATACCCGTGAAAACAGTTGCCGGTGAATATCGATTGGCAGCAACAGCCGCGGCCAATGGAGTGACGTTCCGTCAACAGGTACAAGAGATCGCTTACCCACATATACAGACGCATCGCATTTATAGTAATGCGGACGTGATCGCGCATGTCCTTGATGTTAAAACGGCTGCGGTCAAGATCGGCTATATTATGGGGACCGGTGACCGTGTGCCCGAAGCGATTCTTAACCTGGGGTTAGACGTCTCGCTGCTTGAGGAAAAGGACCTGTCTACAGGGAACCTTTCCTTGTTTGACACAATTGTGGTCGGTATTCGTGCCTCACAGGTCCGCCCCGATTATGTAGCAAACAATGGGCGATTGACAACGTTTATGAATAACGGAGGGACGTTGATCGTGCAGTATCAGCAACAGGAGTTTGTACGCCAGAACCTGCCGCCATTTCCGGCTAAGATGGACGGGAATTCCCGGGTTGTTGATGAGAAAGCCGAGGTTCGGATCCTTAAGCCGCAGCATTCAATATTTAACTTCCCGAACAAGATCAACGAAGATGATTTTAAGAACTGGATTCAAGAGAGAAATCTTTACTCGTTTTCGGATTTTGGGCCGGAATACACTCCGCTCCTCGAATCGCACGACGAGGGCGAAAAGGAAGGCACTGGCGGAATGGTGCATGCGTTCGTCGGTAAAGGCAACTTTTTGTACACGTCTTATTCGTGGTTTAGGCAGCTGCCGAACGGAAATCCGGGCGCTTACCGGATCTTTGCAAATATGCTAAGCCTTCCAAAGGCGAAATAATAATTAATGGACGAGAAATTTCCGGCTCAGGGCTACAAAGACAACGTACTTGAAGACTGTTTTCGAGATGCAAAGACCTATTTTCTCAATGCATATTACCGGGTCGATCTGGCGCATGCGGTGATGCTTGAAGAGCAGGGCATCGTCTCTCGAAGCGATCTCCGGGAATTATTACGGGCGATAAACGCAATCGATTTCGATGCTATCCGACAGCGGGAATACGATGGCACATTTGAGGACGTGTTTTACTTGATTCAGCAGGAGATCGCAAAGAACTGCGATCCAGATATTGCTGGCAAGCTCCACACTGCACGCAGCCGCAATGATATTGACGTTACTATTTATCGACTGCGACTACGGAATGATTGCCTCCGCTTGTTGCGATCGGCTATGGCTCTTCGGCTTGTGTTCCTCGATCTAGCGTCCGAGCATCACGAAACCGTCATCCCGGCATATACGCATACTCAACCCGCACAGCCGTCGACGATGGCACATTTTTTATTGGCGATGGCTGAGAATGTCGGAAGGGATATAAGACGGCTTCAGAGGGCGTTCGATAATATGAACTACTGCCCGCTTGGATCGGGTGCGATCACGACTACGGGATTTCCGATCGATCGCCATCGGGTCGCTGAACTATTAGGATTCGCTGCCCCAACGGTGAACTCTTATGCCTCGATTGCATCGGTTGACTACTTCACCGAACTTCTTGGGGCGGTCTCGGCGCTTCTCGTGAACACCGGCAAGTTCGCGCAGGAATTCCTATTAATGGCGATGATGGAGTTTAACGCGATTAGGCTGCCTGATGGATTTGTTCAGGGCTCATCGATAATGCCCCAGAAGCGAAATCCGGTGGCGCTCGAGCATATAAGGGCGATCGGGAGCAAGGCACTCGGGCAAAGTCTTGGGGTCATTACTGCCGTTCATAATACACCCTTCGGCGATATTAACGACGTCGAAGACGATCTTCAGCCTTTGATCTATTCCACTATGGCCGATGCAAATCGGGCCGTATCGCTGTTTGGGCATACCCTGAAAGCGGCGACGTTCAAGTTGGATGTGCTCAGGAAACGTGCGAATGAAAATTTTATAGCGGCCACCGAACTCGCTGATGTCATCGTGCGGAATGAGGGTTTGTCCTTTAAGACAGCCCATGGGATCGTCGGCAAATGTGTTAGATCAGCGATTGAAGTAGGATCAGAAATTACCATCGAGATGCTTCAAAATGCTGCTAGAGAGTTAACGGGAAATGAGCTATCCATTACAGCTGACGAGCTCGCGGTCGCTGTTTCACCGGAGAATTTTGTTAACGTCCGGACGGTGTATGGCGGCACTGCACCTGCGGAAACCCGCCGTGCGCTTTCCGTTGAAAGGGAATATGAGGCGATTGACTATGCTTGGTTCAACAAAGTGAGCGAAGGGCTGCTTGAATCGGAAGTTGATCTAAATACGATCGTGAAAGAGAGATCGATATGAATCGATAAGTCCCGCTATTCTACGATAACCAGGATATCGCCGGCATTGACTGTCGCACCTTCGACAGCCGCGATCGATCTTATGTGCCCGTCTTTGGGCGATCTGATCTCATTCTGCATTTTCATCGCTTCTACAATGATCACGCCGTCGCCTTTGGCAACTTCCGCTCCAACGTCAACCAGGATTCGTACGATCTTTCCCGGCATTGCGGTCTTGATCTCCGCCAGGCCCTCACCGTGATCGTGATCAGCCCCCGAACCGCGAAGCCGCTTAGGGTCGATCAGGGTGATGTCAAATGATGAACGTCCAATGGTTACGGTCGCATGGCCTCCGTCGTTGGAATTTGAAACGCGGACTTCGAAAATGCGGTTGTCGTGCTTCAGCAGATAGACGTTCGGCTCGACCTCGCTCGCTTCAAGCTTGTAGGTTCGATCGCCGATCTTCGCCGAAACAAGACCGCCGTCGCGCACTATCTCGATATCGTAGTCTTCGCTAGTAATATGTGCTTTCAGCTTCATCGTCTGGTTGATCGCTCGTACTCTCTTTTAAGCAGCGTCATAAATTCACTGCGCCGGTGATAAAGACGCCTTGGTTCGCGTTTCGAATGGCGAGCCAGTGCGTATGCCGTAATGATCGGCAAGGCGACGGTCGAATCGACGTAGCACACGACCGCGTCGGGCAATTTGTCGGGGTCGACCTTGCCCCAGCTGACGGCTTCACCCGGAGTTGCGCCGCTAAGCCCGCCGGTATCGGGACGTGCGTCCGTAACCTGCAGGAAATAATCATGGCCTTTTTCGTCGATTCCGAGCACTTCCTGGATCTGAGGTTCAGTTTGTAAAGCGAAATTCTTAGGGCTGCCGCCGCCTAGAATGAATATTGCGGACTTGCCGCCTTTTTTTGTCTTTTTACCCGAATGCACTACACCGCGCTTGGCTGCCAAAACGATCGCCGCGGTTTCATTTACGTCGAGGTTCGGATTCAATACAAGTTTACCGCCTTGAAGTTCCTTGGCCGCGATGTTCATCCCGATGGAGGAGTCGCCAGGAGATGACGTATAGATCGGTACGCCGTACTCATACGCCACTGCGAGCAACGATTTTTCTTTGATTCCCAGCTCCTTTTCACGCTCACGAACGTATTTTCCGCACAAATAATGAAATTCGGAAGATGACATCGGGCGCTGAAATTCTTCGTGTTCGATAAGCCTTCGGAAGAATGAATCTGTGTCCAGCAAAACGCTGTAATCAAAGAAGATATCGTAAATGCGGACAACTTCTTCATCACGAAGTACGCGATCGTCAAGCTTCGCGTCACCCTGGTGCAGCGACAGGCCGATGCCGAAGTGTGTGTCGTGGTAAAGATTGGCGCCCGTCGAGATGATCCAATCAATAAATCCAGCTTTTATGAGGGGTATCAGAGCGGAAATTCCCAGCCCAGCAGGTGTTAGCGCACCAGTCAATGTAACACCGACGGTCGTATCGGGTTCGAGCATTTTCTTTGTGAAAAGGTGACAAGCCTCACGGAGTCTAGCGGCGTTGTATGCCATAAATGCCTCATCGACTAGATCCGCAAGCGTTGTCCGTTTCGCAATTGGGGTCGGGTCGATGTGCTTTCCACTGAGAAATTTGCTGCGCTGTTTTTTCATCGTGAATATTGATAGATAAAAAATGGGACGATAAAAAATATCATAGATCAGGCCTGACGACTAAACGCCGCAAAAAAGCGGGGACAGCCCCGCTTTAAGTGAGTAGACGCATAAACTTAGGTTACGCTGATCGAGATTCCTGCATATCGATCTTATTCGGCTGCGGTGTCACACGCAGATAGGGTTTAACCTCTTTCCAGCCCGCAGGGAACTTGGCCTTAGCGTCTTCGTTCGAGACCGACGGAACGATAATACAATCGTCACCGTCCTTCCAATTTACGGGCGTCGCAACACTATAATTCGCAGTAAGCTGCAGCGAATCAATCACTCGGAGTATCTCATCGAAGTTCCGGCCGGTACTTGCAGGATAAGTGATCATTAGCTTTACCTTTTTATCAGGGCCGACAACATATACCGATCGAACAGTGAAAGTGTCATTGGCGTTCGGGTGGATCATATCGTAGAGATCCGAGACATTCCGGTCACCATCTGCGATGACAGGGAAATTCAGTGCCGTGCCTTGCGTTTCCTCGATGTCGTTTGCCCAGCCTTTGTGTGAATCGAGCGGGTCGACGCTCAACCCGATTATTTTTGTATTACGTTTGTCGAACTCAGGTTTAAGCTTCGCGGCCATTCCGAGCTCAGTCGTGCAAACAGGTGTGTAGTCCTTGGGGTGCGAAAAAAGAACGCCCCAGCTGTCGCCGAGCCATTCGTGAAAATTGACTTTGCCTTCCGTTGTTTCGGCGGAAAAGTCGGGAGCGGTATCACCAAGTCGAATTGCCATAACCTCTGGCCTCCTTTTTTTTGGGTCAATGATATACCTTTCCGGCGTAAATACACAAGGATTTCCAGACCTTCCACCAATCGCGCCGCAATGGGATGGATTGAACGGTAGGGACACTTGTAAACGGAAAATTGTGCCGTCAGCCCGACTCTTCGTCTGTCTGTGGATCTCTTTGAGGCCTGAGCCTTACCAGATGTATCTTCTTTTCGTCGGCCTTAAGTACCTTTACATCGAGTCCCCGAAAGGCCAGTCGTTCGCCGGGTTTAGGAACATATCCGGCTTCGCTCGTAACCAGGCCTGCGATCGTTG
>JBAUGL010000122.1:0-48815 GCA_049679665.1 Pyrinomonadaceae bacterium
GTTTCGTATACAGCGCCGCCGGTTTGGTTGCTTCGATGAGGCTTGGAAACGGGAAATTTGAGAACACACAGTTCAACTCGCGTCTTCAGCCGACACAGATCGGACTTGGTTCATCGGCAAACACGCAGAATCTTTTGAAGTTGAATTACGGATACGGAACGACCGACAACAACGGCAATGTCATGAGCCAGACGATCACCGTCCCGACGGTTGGAAGCAGTCAAGGCTTTACAGCGGTTCAGACTTATGCCTATGATCCGTTGAACCGATTGAAATCCGCAACCGAAAACATAGACGGTAGTCCAACACCGTCATGGAAACAAACTTTCACAATTGACCGCTACGGCAATCGGAGGTTTGACACCGCAAACACGACGACGCTTGCTCCCGGCTGCACCGAAGCGGTCTGCAATCCGCAGATAGATCCGGCGACAAACAAGCTCGTCGGCTACCAATTCGATAATTCCGGAAATACCAAGGCCGACGCTAATGGCCAGACGTTCATTTACGACGCTGAAAACAAACAAGTCCAGGTAAACGGCTCCACTGGGATCGTGGGCCAATACTCCTACGACGGCGACGGCAAGCGGATCAAGAAAGTAGTCCCGTCGACCGGCGAGACAACCGTCTTCGTCTACGACGCCGCCGGAAAACTTGTTGCCGAATACTCAACCATTGTCGAACCGGTGGAAACCGCAAGAGTGAGTTATTTGACAAGCGACCACCTCGGCAGCCCGCGGATAACAACCGATCAGTTCGGCCAAACAATCTCGCGCCGCGACTTCATGCCATTTGGCGAAGACACATTCACGACACAAAGAACGCAAGCTCATGGCTATACGACCGATAATGTCCGGCAACAATTCACCGGGTATGAAAGGGATAATGAATCGAATCTCGATTATGCGAAAGCCAGGATGTACGGTTACAACCACGGGCGCTTTACCTCACCTGACCCGGCGAAGATGCTGAAAGAGCGGATGGCCGATCCTCAACATTGGAACCTTTATGTCTATGCTCGGAACAATCCCTTATTGTTGATTGATCCTAATGGCGAGTTCCCGTGGACATTCCATATTCGGTCGTTCATTTTCACATCTGCGGTAGGCCCAGGCGGAAGTTTTAGAGGAGATGGGCGTGGGCCATCTTTAGAAACCAAACCTGATAGAGCGTCGTCGAGAGTTCGCTTAAGTTATACGCATGATTACGACAGAGGGCAGATAACTAACAAAAGCGTCGTTAGCGATCCGACGGAGTTCTACGGCGTGGCGGGGATTGGCGGAGATAAAAGAACAGGTATTCCAGGCGTTAGTTTTGGAAGTGTGGAGACGTACAATCGGAGCCAAAGCGTATCGTTTCACTACTGGGGTAAAGACCCGATAACTCCTGGCTTTGCAACTCCTAATCTTGACGTCCACGCAAACATAGCCATTACCGAATCTATCACCAAGCACGGAAACGGATCGTTGTTTATCAACGGAACATTCACCGGCGACAAGTTTCCAAGTACGGAAGCCTTTATCGTCGACCAATCCGGAAAGACAAAGCTCTTTCTGGGCGTAAAACATGAACAGGGCGGTGTAAGCGATCTCTATGGGGACAACAAGAAGTCTCTGTTCAGCGTCGATATGCAGGTAAAGTTTGACAGAAAAGGAAACTTTACCGGCGTCATTCAGGACGGCAAAACCTATTCGGTCGATGAGTGGAACAAAAGAGTGAGGGATTCATTTTAATCGTGAAACGTAATCAAATGAAAATAATAGGATTGGCAGTGCTTGCTCTTTTACTTGGAGTCGGTGTCTATGTTTGGAAAACAGAGATCGGCGACGATGAGATATTTGTTTTACCAGAAGGCTACAGGGGAGTCGTTCTTATTTTTTACGACCAGAAGGAGGGTGAACCTAAAAAATATGAGCGAGGAAAAAGAGTATATAAAATTCCTCGGAGCGGCATTCTTAAAACGCAGTTTTCTCATGATGAAGGATGGCAACATTTCGGTGAATATTTCTACGACGGAAACGGACAGCTGGCTAGAATTCCGTATGTGCGCGACGGGCGAGATACAGAATCGAACAGAGCTATTGGATTTAACGAGATTTATGCGTGCTGTTCTTCGGTTGGCCAATCTTATAGTGACAATTCGAATAGGTCCGTCGTTTTCGGACAGTTTTACGTTGGAACCAAAGAAGAAATAAAAATGGCGGGCGAGCAAAGAGAGAAAATCAATCCAATTGATTTATTGAACTGATTCTTCCAAAAGGCGAAATTGCAGGCAAATAATCAAATGAAAATAATAGGATTGGCAGTGCTTGCTCTCTTACTTGGAGTCGGTGTCTATGTTTGGAAAACAGAGTTCGGCGATGATGAGATATTCATTTTGCCGGAAGGTTACATAGGATTCGTTCTTATCTTGCATGACCAGAAAAACGGCGAACCGGGGAAATACGAGAGCGGAAAAAGAGTCTACGAGATTCCGTCGAACGGCATTCTGAAGACCCAATTTTCTCTCAATACCGGCTGGCATAGTCCGGGCAAATATTTTTACAAGCAGAATGGAAAGCTAACTGAAATTCCTTACCTGTTTGATGACAGGGATATCGAAGCCAGAAGGGCTATTTCGTCGAAAATTCATATTTGCTGTCCTTCAAACGGAGTCGCTGGAAAAGACCCTAGTGGCCCGTCCATTGTCTAGTCGGAGTTTTACGTCGGAAATGACGAACAAATTCATGAAGCAAGTGAGAAAAGGCAAAAAATCAATCCGCTTGACTTGGTAAATTGAACGCATTTTCTAAACTTATTTAGAAAGTAAAAAATAGTTAGAAAATGCGCGTCTGCGCTTGACAGTTTTTTAGGAATAGCTGCAATTCGATCTCGACTGCGGCGCAATACGATCAATACGGCAATCCGATCTTGACGACCGATGCCAGAGGAGTTCAGACGCATATAACGTACGGTTCCATCAACGGTTATTCGGGACTCTATCCGACGCAGACCATCGCGGGTTATGGAACGAGCGTGGCGAGGTCTTCCGCTGCGGTTTACGATTTTTACACAGGCGTGGTTACCACGGCGACAGATGTTGATAACGGAGTGACATCGGCAACCGAGTACGACGCGCTGGGCAGGCCGATAAAGGTCAGGAGCGCGGCGGGGACTCCGCTTGAAGCGTGGACGCGGACGGAGTATAACGACGCGGAAAGGCGGGTTATCGTTCGATCAGATCTCGAAACCATCGGTGATGGCCGCAAGGTTGCGATCCAGCATTACGACCAACTCGGCCGTGTTCGATTATCCAGAACCCTTGAAAATCCCGTAACCGACGACCCCTACAACGAAACCCACGGCATAAAGGTCGAAACTCGTTACCAGACCGGCAATCCGAACAGCTTTCAGATAACTTCGAATCCTTTCCGTGCAGCCTACGCCACACAGGCGACAAACGAGCCGACGATGGGCTGGACGCGGTCGAAGAGCTGGAATACCGGAAGAAAACAGCAGATCGAAACCTTCTCCGGCGCCGCTCTGCCCGCTCCTTGGGGAAGCAACACGGCCTCAACCGGCATTGTCACGACCGATATCGATACAAACGCGACCACAGTGACCGATCAGGCCGGCAAACAACGACGGAGCATTGAGAACGGCCTTGGTCAGTTGATCCGTGTTGACGAGCCTGACAAGAACACAGGCCAATTGGGAAGCGTTGCCAGTCCGATTCAGCCGACGAATTATTCTTACAATACGCTTGGCAAAATGGTTCATCTGCAGCAAGGCGTGCAGAATCGGTATTTCATGTACGATTCGCTTGGGCGTATTCTGAGGGTCAGGCAGCCCGAGCAGGAGGTGAATGCCGGCCTGAACACGACAGGCAACCCAGGAAACAACAGCTGGACGGCGGGTCTTAGTTATGACAACAACGGGAATGTTCTCACGGCCACCGATGCAAAAGGCACGACGGTCACCAACGCTTACGACTCTCTCAATCGGGCTCTGACGAGAACCTATTCCGACGGGACGCCTACCGTGACAAATTCTTATGATGGAGTCGGCCTGTCGCCCGTGCCGAGCTTTTCGAAGGGGAAACTGACGAAGGTGACGAGCAGCGTTTCGGAGTCCCGCTACACCCAGTTCGACGTTGCCGGGCGGCTGCTGCAATACCAACAAATCACTGACGGGCAAACTTATACTTCGAGCTACGAGTACGACCTTTCCGGTGGCTTAACAATGGAGACCTATCCGAGCGGACGGGTGGTCGAGAACGAGTTCAACTCGGGCGGAGACCTGTCGAAGATATTAGGAAAGGCCACTCCGACCGCGACTCGGCGAACGTACGCGAATAATTTCACTTATTCGCCCGACGGGAAGATCGAACGGTTGAAGCTCGGCACCGGTGTGTGGGAGTCGGCGAAGTTCAACTCCCGGCTTCAGGTAACCGAGCTTTTGGTCGGCCGTGGTCCCGCATCGAGCAGCATCTGGAAGATGACAACCGAGTACGGGGAAATGCAGACGAACGGGACGGTCGATTTTACGAAGAACTCCGGGAATATTGGGAAGCAAACCGTTAGCTTCGATGGACTCGCTCAACCGTTCGTGCAGACTTTCGCATACGATGCCCTTCAGCGTCTGACCGAAGCGAAGGAGACGAGCAATTCCAACCAGACGTGGAAGCAGGTGTTCGATTATGACCGGTACGGGAACCGGATCACGCACAACAAATGGATCGGTACGACACCGTTTCTCCACGACAACAAAACGCATCCCGCAATCGACGCGGCGACGAACCGTTTTCAGACGAATCAGGGTTTCACGTTTGACGCGAACGGCAACATCACTATCGACGCGGATGGTCGACGATTTAGCTTCAACGGCGAAAACAAGCAGACAGAAGTTAGAGACGCTCAGAATAACGTGATCGGTCAGTATTCCTACGACGGCGAGGGTAAGAGGATCAAAAAGGCCACTGTCACCGAAACCACGATCTTTGTATATTCGGCAAGCAAGCTGATCGCGGAATACTCGACCGCATCGCCGCCGCCAAACCCGACAACAAGATACACAATCACGGATCAGCTTGGAAGTCCGAGAGTGATCCTTGATTCGACCGGCGATGTCGTGTCACGTCGAGACTTCCTCCCGTTCGGCGAGGAGATTGACCCGGACGGCATTTATCGCAGGTCAGATCAGAAATTTGGCCAGACCGACAATGTCCGGCAGAAGTTTACCGGCTATGAACGGGACATTGAGTCTGACTTGGACTTTGCACAGGCTAGAATGTACAACTTCCGGCACGGACGCTTTACGACTGTTGATCCGCCTTTAGAAAGTGCAACCCCCGACAATCCGCAAAGCTGGAACCGATACAGCTACACTTTCAACAACCCGCTAAACTCCGTTGATCCTACTGGGATGATGACGGATTTCATAAACCAAGATACAGGCGTGCGGGTTCACATAGACGACAATAAAGATCAGGTGATTAGATCGAACACTAAGCAAATCCAGCAGTTACAAGCACTTTTCAACTACCCCAGTGATTTACGCAAAACGTACCATACGGCATTGGGGCGTATTGAAAACAGTTCGCAGAAACTTAATTTAACTGTGGGTCAGTTTGATAAACTCGCCCAAGCCGTTTATGGGGAAAGTGCGGCGACATCTGAGGGCAGTGTTCGAGAATCCTATGGGATAGTTAATGCCCTTGAAAATCGAGCACAGGCTGAAGGCACTGACTTGATGACTCAAGTCAGTGATGCACCGGGGTACGGTGTTTATGGTGTTAGAGACAATCGATACTACACGGAAACGGGTCCGTACGCTGATACGAAGAAACTTCGTATTAACAAGGCTATCGCATTGGCAATTCCCGGAAGGGACATTACTAATGGAGCGTTTTTCTGGGATGGAAAGGATTTCAATAAAAACGCGAGTCCTAACGGAGGTTACAGAGAAAGATATTTGAATGGTTATTCCTTTACTAACCTTTCTCACGATCTCTACAAGCAAGGCAATCACATCGCGAGAAAAGGCCCAGCAAGAGGCGGTTATTATTATGAATCGACGGCAGCTTTTGGACGGACCACTTTCAGCAGGCGCTTTAATTACCGTGGGGGAAACTGGCGCTAGAGAAGTTTCTGCTTGCGAGGTACACAATGGAACGAATACTTTGTCTTTTATCGTTGTTAATTCCGGGCATCTTGGCGGGATGCAGTCATTTTCAAACCAGTGGTCAGATAGAGCAGTCTCCGCCCAGTACTGTCCCTACGAATATAATTCAAAAGGAAGTTAAATCGCTTGAGCCAGTCTTGTTCAAAGGTGACAATATGACCGTACTTGAAAGTAGCCAAGGCGATCTCAGGCAGGTCCAATTCGATCGCGGAAAGAAGTCTTGTCTTGATAAGACAGATGAAAACGTCAAACGGAAACTTCGTATTCTCGGTTATGAGGGAGCAACTAAGTTCTTTGAATTCGACGCTACGCAAACATACAACTCCGGACCAGATAAATTTACACTGAAGATCAACAAGGATTTATTTTCACGGATCGATTCTAACTTTTTGAAAAAGTTGGACCAATATGTGGGCTTTACGATTACTCGCAACCTTTATTTTTTAGAGAATGATGATACTCGTTACTTATTGCTAATCGGAACGGAGAGCGCAACTTCGGGTATGGGACACAATTATCGAACACATCTGCTTGTGCCTCTCGATCCAAACAGATCTGCTATTGATTTTCAATCAATATCTGACAATCCGCGAAGAATCGGAATAGCTGAATCGGGTGAAATCTATTACACGCAAATTGATCCACCTTATTTCGGAGCAATCCGAGAGGTTGAAAAAGAGCCAATCCGCCTGACTGCATCCGTTTTCATAATCGATAGCGCAGGTAATAAAAGGCTCGGAGCGAAGTTTGATTTCAAGTGCGGAGACTTAGGCAAAATCTTCGACGACAAAAATACGTGAGCGATATTGTTCACTCTTTTTGCTGATTGCTTTCCTAAACAAGTTTAGAAAGTAGAAAATAGTTGGAAAACGGTCTGCGCTTGCCAGCCTTTTCGATTGGGTATCATTTTTATTAGTCAGGCGTTAGCCCAGCGGCCGGCTTGACGATGCGCTTTTCTTCTTCAGGGAAGCGGCAAAAAGGGCCCGCGATCTATCAAACGATGCCGAATGTCTACAATCTACCGAACGCAAAAGGGAGACTTACGAAAGTTACATCGAGCGTTTCGACAACCGAATACACGGCTTTCGACATCTTAGGACGTGTGACGGCTCACAAGCAAACCACCGATGGAACCGCGTACACGACTGGATATGTTTACAATCTATCGGGAGCTTTGATCGAGGAGACATACCCGAGCGGGCGTGTTGTGAAGACTGAGCTCGATAATTCGGGCGATCTGGCAAAGGTCAAGAGTAGAAAGACTCCGATGGACATATTCAGGCCGTATGCAGGCAGTTTTGTATACAACGCCGCCGGTGCGGTTTCGAGCATGAGGCTTGGCAACGGTAAATTCGAAAACACGCAGTTCAACTCGCGCCTCCAGCCTCTTCAGATCGGACTTGGCTCGTCGGCCAGCAAACAGAATCAGCTAAAACTCAATTACGGATACGGAACGAACGACAACAACGGCAGCGTCATGAGCCAGACGATCACCGTCCCGACGGTTGGAAGCAGTCAAGGCTTTACGGCAACGCAGAATTACGCTTACGATTCGCTGAATCGAATCAAACAGGCAACAGAGACGATCCCAAGTCAAATCGGTTGGCAGCAGACCTTTGTCTATGACCGCTACGGCAATCGTAGGTTTGACACCGCGAACACGACGACGCTAGCGCCCGGCTGTGCTGAAACCGTTTGCAACCCGCAGATCGACCCTGCAACAAACAGGCTCGTCGGCTATCAGTTCGATAATGCAGGCAACACGAAAACCGATGCAAACGGTCAGACGTTCATTTACGATTCGGAAAACAAACAAGTCCAGGTAAACGGCGCCGCCGGAACCATCGGCCAGTACACTTACGACGGCGACGGCAAGCGAGTAAAGAAACTGGTCCCTTCGTCGGGCGAAACAACGGTCTTCGTCTACGACGCAGCCGGAAAACTCGTCGCCGAATACTCAACCATCGTCGAACCACCATCAGAAGCGAGGGTCGCCTACCTCACCAACGACCACCTCGGCAGTCCTCGAATAACAACCGACCAATTCGGCCAAACAATCTCCCGCCGCGACTTCAGACCTTACGGAGAAGAAATTGTTCGAGCAAATTACGGCAACGATTCCGTACGGAAGAAATTCACCGGCTATGAACGGGATAATGAGATTGCGATGGACTTTGCCCAAACTCGTTACTACAATCCGGCGCATGGACGCTTCACTACTACTGACGCTTTAATGGCAAGCGGTAGAACCGGAAATCCGCAAACTTGGAACAGATATAATTACGTTGGAAATAACCCGCTCGTTGTTACCGATCCGACGGGGTTGGATTGGATTCGTTCAAACGAGCGGGACGAGAACGGACAATTCACCTATCACGATGTGTACGGAAAGGAGCTTAAACAGTATCTAAAGGGCGGGCAGTACTCCAGAATAGATTTTGGCGATTCTAATTCGCAGATAATTGAACGTGGCGGGGTTCCGATCTTGGAAATTTTCGCAAAGGGAGGTCACCGCGAAATCCCAACCCCTTCGGGTCCCGATGCAATATCGACTTTGGCGGCTTCAATTGCCGAGAATGCCGAAACTAAGGGCAAGGTTGTTGGCGGTCTAGCGGTCGGAGCGGTCGTGGCAGGGGCAACGGGAGGAGCAGTATTATATGCGGCTCCGGCTCTCTTGCCCACGACTGTGACGACGCTTGGGCTGGCTGAAACTGCCGTCCCGGTTGGAACTACATTGGGAGCCGCAGCCGCCGCGAATCCCGAAAAAACCGCACAGGTCGTTCAGGGACTCTCAGTTCAGTTTGGCAGAGTTGCAAATCAGATTAGTCATGCGTTCCGCCATACTGACGCACTTGGCTTAAGCCGCCCTGAAGTTCAATCGGCGGTTCAAAGAGATCTCGTAAATGTTGCTTCAAGGATACCTAACGGTCAAGCGTTGAAAAGAGTAGTTGAGGTCGGAGGACAACGAATTCAGTATTCGGCTTATAGGCTTGCGGACGGCACCATCAATGTTGGGAGGATACATGGAGCCAAATAGAAAGCCAACGCAAGACGAACAGAAACTTCTCGAGCTTTTGATAAGCAAAGCTACGAACCTACATCTTTCTCCCAGATGGAGGGACGACCTGTTGGTACGGTTAATGAAAGATGGGGAGATGGGTAGTTTCCAACTGTTTCCCAACGGGGTGGTAGATGAAAATCGTTTATTCGGTGAAATGGTTAGCGAGTATGATTTCGTCGACGCGGATGGCGTCAAGGTTATAGTTTCTCTTAACTTGGACAAGGCTGGGGAATTGTTTGAGGTCGATGTCTGGAAGACAGACTTTAGTCCTTTGATTAAGATGCCCGACGACTAAAAGTTATGTAGCGGTTAGCCGCAATACTTCTAACCTCTCGGCGGGTCGGAAATCGAAGAAAAGACTTGACAGCTTTTTTCGGGGTGGTCGGAATATGCTGGAAGCACGAGCGCGGTCTCGGAGGTCACGCAGTATTCGATCGGGACGACTTCGAGCACGATCACGGCTCCCGATGGATCGGTGACGACAGAGAAGCATGGAGACATATCGATCCACAATCCTATGAGCGGGCTTGTCAAAACGATCGCCAATTCAAGCGGCGGCAAGACCGAGCGGATATGGGGCTTTAATCGCCCAACTGGAGCCAACACGACCGCGAACATCAACGCTTATGTAAAAACGGAGTTCACTACTATCGCTGACGGTTCGGGCAATCCCACACTTACGGCCATCAAGGATATTACGGTAGATGCAAATGGAAATCAGATAGAGATCAAGGAGTACGACTGGGTAGCGTATAGTTTGATATCAAGGAACGCGAGCGGCGAGCCGACAGGCATCCCCGCGGCCGCGCCTCTAAAACGGATCACATCGATCGAATATTACAATGCGGTAAGCGAAAACTCCTCAAATGCTTATTGGCTCCTCAGTTCACCGAATGTGAGGAACGCCGTTGAGGCCTCCGAGGTTCGGGACGCAAACGGGACGCCCTTTACTCGAGTGGAGATGTTCTACGACGATCCTGCAGCGACGGCTAATCTGATCGAAATCAGGGTTTGGGCGTCGACAAAGGGCCCACGATTCCGCCGGACCCGCTAACTCAAGTCTCCGTTTAGTTTTTTTCGTGCCCGTGACACCAATGAACGAGCCGCTCCGAGAGCTTTCTCAAACGCATCAGACTCAGTTTGGGGTCTGCAGGAGACGGACCGGTCATCGATAAAGGCGGCCGCAAGAGGCTTTCCCATACCGGCGTATACGTCCACAAACGGGAACTTATGCTTTTCGAGCCACTCGATAACTCGTATCCGAAGCTGGCCGGACGAAAGTGTAGTTTTGGCGTCGCCTCCTTTGTCTTCTGAACATCGCGACGTAAAGATCACGATATCAGCCACCTTTGCGAGCGACTTTGCGAACTCGAGAGCTCCGGGAATCGGTTCACCGATGCGATCTGCACCCTTCCAGCCGTCGTACCTGGCCAACACGCCGTCAAGATCAACACAGACACGGGGCTTGGCCTTTTTCACCACACGCCTTTTTGCGGCCGCCACCTTCGGCTTCGCGGGCTTTTTCGCGACCGGGAGGGCTGCCGGAACCGCTGAGAGCATGGCCTCGATCGCCTCGCCGCCTTCCAGCCATTCATTTTCGCCCTGCGCGTCAAAGTTCCAGACACGCGTATAATGCGGCCTTGTGTGGTGACGGCCGGGAACCCTTAGGCCGTATGGCAGATCGTCGGGCCCAACGGCAGCCTTTGGCGGAAATATCTCTGGCTTTTTCGGAAGACCGAAATTTTGATAATCCGATCGCAACTCGTTGGCGAAATCGTAGACATCGGCGAGTGGATATTCCTTATCCAGCAGAGTCCATACGTGATATCCGCCAACGCCATTGCTGTCGAGCAGCAGCGGATCCATCTCTCTGGCACGCAGCCGATTGGCCCACTCGAGACAGGCCGCAAAATTTGCCAGCTTCAATTCGTCAGTATTTGCAGCCATTTCGTCGTGCAGGTCGACGTCGACCGCGAACCACTTGCATGTCTGATGATCGCTGATCGAATGAAGGCCGATCAGATGCCCCGGTTCGCGGCCTGCAAAGTGGCGGGTTAGTTTTTTGAGCGTGACCATATCCGTCCCGGCCTTTCGCCGTTCCTTGATCGGCAGCATTACGACACTTATTTCTCCCGCCTTGACCGTATATTGGCTCCAGACGTCACGTCGATTGACAAGCCGTTCCATCGCCCATTCGGCGAGGTCTCCCGAATACCGCTGCCATTCTTCGGCGATCCAGAACAGACGTTTATCGCCGGCAAGATCCTTGATGTGCAAAGCCATAGTCTTAACTTACCTTTACCCATCCGCTGATGAAATTCTTTTTGGCTAGTTTGTCGAAAAGCGCTCGGGCCGACTTTTCATCATTCGCGATCTCAATATCGCGTTCGAGCGGGTTCTTACGATTAGGGCTAAAATCAGTCAGATAAACTACATAGCCGGGGAATTCGCCGGTATCTTGCTTGTTTGTTTTCCAGAGAAGAAGCTTTCGCACCATCGTGTTTCCGCGCATCTCTTTTTTGTAGACCGTGCGCTCTATCAATTTGCTTGGCGGCGCTTCGTTTCTTTCGGCAGGTTTGTCGGCTTCGGAAACGCTGACGAGTTCGCTGACCTGGCTGATACTTACATCCTCCACGCTGGCCTCTTTATCCTCGCGGATTCCGACAAACTGGGGTGAAATGACACTCACAAGCGGCATTCGCGTCAGGGCTGAATAGCGCTTGCCGTCCCAACTCAAAACCATTCGTTTGATCGGCGCACCCTTCGTGTTCTCGGCGATCAGATCAAGACACGAGATCTCGATAATCACCCCGGGCTTTACCATTTCGTATGCGACATAATCGTTATTCACGGCGACGTAATCAGAGGGAGCGGTTATCTTGCGGAGGTCGGCCACAATGGAACGTCTATCGTCGTCCGAAAATCCACCGCCGACGCGTCCGAGCTCGTGCAGAGTGCCGTCGGTTCTCATTACAGCGACAAGGAGATCGTGAAGCATTCCTTTTCGTTGATCTTCGCCCTCAGAAAATCCGATAACGGCCACGTCGAGGTTGTGCCGAACTTTTACCTTGTACCAGCCACCCTTGTCGTGACGCACAACGATCCCTTCAGATCCTTCGCCGATCACCCATTCGGTGAAGGCTTCCAATAACGTCTCAGACTTGTCCGCCACTGTGAAGTCAACGCAGTGGACAAGCCTACCGGAGACAAACCATTTTTTTAGATGGTCAAACACCGCTTTAGTCGAATCGGGAGTTTCACCATTGACCTCGATCACGTCGAATACGGCGAGACCAACCTTGTCCAGATCGGTTTTCTTTGCCGGCGCGCGAAGTATCCCAACGACCTGCTGAACAAGATTTCCCTTCGATGCGCCTTCCTTCACATAGAACTCGGCGCCAAGTACACACGAAGCAACTTTCGCTTTCCTCAAAAGCGCTTCGGCTTCCTTGAAGCACGGAAGTCCAGTGCGAACAGTGCCGCCGGGGTTGACCGAAATAAGTGTCTCCCCGTCAAATACGATCATCGCGAACTCGCCGTCGTACTTTCTCGACACATAATAACCCTTCGCTTTCGGGATCAGGCTGATATTCTCACCGGAAAGTGGCCTCATTAATCCGCTGATCTTTCTTTTATAATCCTGGGCCTTCAGGTGAAGCGAATGGTCGGAGAGCGCCGCAACCTTTCCGATGCAATAGTCTCCGTGTTTACACGTCAGCTTTTTGGTGTCAAGAACGATCTTCTTCAACCGGTACCTCCTTCGGCTTCTTTAGCTCCATATTTGAGAGATGAAGTATCAGGCAATATGATTTATCTTTGACGCGGCCCTCTAAAAACGCATTGTATCGTCTGCCACCTCGGTTCAAAACCAAAGGTTCATCACCTTTCTCACCACCTCGAACCAATAAAAGCGACGCCTTTCTATCGAGTTCCTTGGCGATATCGAATAAAAAATCGAACGTGAGCCCGTTAACGTGTACAAGCTGTTTTTTCGTTGTAAACACAAACTTGTCGATCGCGTCCGCTTTTTTGATAAATTTTCCGGTCCATCTAAGCGGAAACTCACCGTTTGCGTTTTGCGGATCTTTTTTGAGTGGACGACGTTCGCGTACAGTGCCGTCCGGGTTATGAATGACCTCAAATTCCTCGACAAGATAAACGATCCCCGATTTTGAAACGTATACGCGAGAAGTCTCCGTGAGAAACATTCCGAATTGCTCAATATCGACCTCGGGATCTTCCTTGATCAACACCTCTGCGAGCTTTTCGATCTTTCTGCGCTTCTTCATCAATTCGGGAAGATCATGTGTTACGTCAGTTTTAAGCAATCTGCGATTCGTCACCGGTCGACCCTCGCCATCCGTATAGATGGTCTCGCGCTTTGGTTGAACACCTTCGAGCGCGACAACTGCATCACGGTTTTTCGCATTGCTGATGTTTATAGCCATAGTGTGTTGTAGTTACGTTACAAGAGGTCGAAGCTGATCTCATCTGTTGATATTTCCTGCTCATCACCCGCGTCCAGCACGGCCGATTGGTTCATTGTGACAAACTGGAACGCGGCCTGCCGGCCCACCACCATGAAGGCATCGCCGCCCGAGCCGAGAACATAAGCAGTGTCGTAATCGACACCTCCGCGGTAACTGAACGGAAATGAATAAATGCGCTTTGCCGAAACCTGATCGAGGATCGGGCGAAGATCTGATCCTTCGAACGGCTGCAGGTGATACACGGTCTTTACGATCTGTGATAGATAGTCGTCCGACTCGGCGGGCATCAGTATATTAGGACTTGCAAACGAAGAAGCGACCGGGTCGATCATATTTCCATCGGTGTCGACCGGCACAAGATCGGTTCGGTCAAGCGATGCGCCGTTCTCCCCGACCGGTGTCAGGGCAGTTCCCCCTTTATCGATCAGCGTCTTGCCGTCAGCGGCGAGAACTCTCAGGGTCGCTTCGTGGCCTTTTTCATCGAATGCTTCGATCTCGACGCCACCGTACAACTTTTCGCGATCGATCTTCACAAGAGTAACGGGGATTTCTTCGCCGTCGAGAGATAGGACCAAAGGTGTTGCCATAATCTATTCCAACAGAAGCTGTTTTCGCTATATTACTTCGTCGAATAGTCAATTGTCTAAGAATGTCTTTACTCGAGTGGCAGGATGAAGAAAAATCTCACCCGTATATCCTTTGCATTCGAACGACTTACATGATTTCGTTGATTGAACATCTGCCGAAACCTTGTACGATATACACGACACAGCACGCGAATATGATATCGTCGGGCAATCTGGATACTTTCTCTCCAACGATGAAGAACAACGGAAACAAAGAATTCAAAATGGTGAGTGTTAACGACATTCGCGATATCAATCAGACCATTTTCCTTCATTTGATCCGTGAAAGGCAGCCGATCTCCAGGGCCGATATTTCAAAGTTTACCGGTCTTCGCGCTGGGACAGTTTCATCTATCGTCAACCGATTGATCAAGAACGATCTGGTATTTGAGGGAACGGAGGGCCCTTCGAGCGGCGGGCGACGACCGAAGAACCTTTATATTAATGCGGAGAGCTACTATGTATTAGCTGTCGATATTGGTGTGTCTGACACTGCATTCGCTGTCAGTGATTTCAACGGCAGGATCCTCAAACAAAAGTCGATGTTGACGGACGGTGAGCCGGTCGAGTTTCTGGCTCGACTCGCCGACGAGATCGGAGTTTTAATATCCGCTGAATATCCGCGAGCCCATTTCGGGGCCGTTGGTGTAAGCGTTCCCGGCCTCATTGATCGTGAGACCGGCACACTCGAGATATCACCAAATTTGGAATGGACTGATGTCCCGATTCGCCGCATCCTTAGCGATCGTCTCAAGCTGCCGGTGTACGTCGAAAACGATGCGAATGCAGCTGCGTTCTCTGAACTTTGGTATGGACCTATAAGCGAGGCGAACGTTCGGACCTTGCTGTATATTCTTGTTGTTGAAGGCCTCGGGACCGGCTTGATTATTAATGGCGAACTGCACGTTGGATCGCAGCATGGTCTTGGCGGCTTCGGACATATGAGCATTGACCCGAACGGGGAACTTTGCTCGTGCGGACGACGCGGCTGTTGGGAAACTTTTGCATCCGAGCGAGCGACGATCGAACGATTTCACCGCGTAACTTCTAAGCAGCGCCTGCCGGCCGTCGATCTAACGAATATCATCGCGCTTGCAAACAAGAATGATTCCACGGCGAGGCAGACTCTAGAGATTACTGCCGAATACCTTGGTGAGGGAATAAGCAATCTTGCTCACGGACTATATCCCGAGACTGTCGTGATCGGCGGAAATATAACAGCGGCGTGGTCGATCATACAGCCAATAATTATGAAAAGACTCTTCAGTCGATATTTGACTGAAGCAAAACAAATAACCGTGCGCCCGGCCAGCGTTCAGCGCCCTAGTCTCTTCGGTGCAATCCCTATTGCGCTGCAGAACTGCTTTCAAACGTCTCCGACACTCGGAAAATACCGGTCCGCTAATTAATGAAACTTTTCACAAGATATCTTCGGTTGACTTCTAAGAAAGATGAGTGGTATAGATACTTTATCATCGGTTAAGGGAAAGTCATCCCAAATTTTGAGTTCACAAAAGTTTGAAAATTTAAGTGCCAGTAAAAACGGACAATCTGAAAAGCCGTATTCTTGGCCGAGACACAGCCTTTAGATTACTGCTTCCATCGGACTATGGCCGATCACGTCGCAGGTATCCAGTCCTTTATTTGCTTCACGGCCTATTCGGGAACTGTGACAATTGGTTGGATCTCACGGACGCTGGCGAATGTTCATCGGGTCTGGATCTGATACTGGTTTGCCCGGACGCAAGGGATTCTTGGTATACCGACGGCGATCTGGCGGACAGCGAACAATTCGAGACCTTTTTTTTCAGCGAGTTGATTCCGATGCTGGAAGGATCTTACAGAATCGAGCCCTCTCGCGAGAATAGGGCCATCGCGGGAAATTCGATGGGCGGATATGGCGCCCTTAAATTTGCATTGAAACGTCCCGATCTTTTTGCATTTACCGCGTCGATGAGCGGCGCGTTTGACGCTCCGTGGCAAAGTCACAGCTCTCCGGGTACGGATTGGGAGATCATGCACGGATCGATCATGAAAGTTTTCGGTCCACGTCATTGCCGTAAACGTTCCGAGAACGACATTTTTCAAATCCTTACCGGTCCTGATCAGAAATTGCCGGAGATCTATTTTGATTGCGGCTCTCGAGATCCTTTTCTAGAGGTCAACCAGAATCTTGACAGATTTATGAACAAAATTGGGATACGCCACGAATATCTAGAGGTTGAAGGCGGTCATGACTGGGCCTACTGGGGCGGACGTATCAAGTTTGTCATCGACAAGGCCGTCACCGTTCTAGGTCAAAGCCCAGTCGATAGAAACACTGACGCAGCATCTTAATCAACGGTCACGAAAAAGGATTAAACTCTTATGACCCTTTCCGCTATCGATCAAATAATCGTCGTACTCTATCTGGCCGCGATAATGAGCATAGGCTTTGCAATGAAGAGAAAGGCCGCCAAGGGCATGTCTTCATATTTCCTCGGCGGGCGCCAATTGCCCTGGTGGGCGCTGGCGATGTCGGGCTCTTCAAGTTATTTCGACATAACGGGAACGATGTGGATCGTTTCGACTTTCATTGCGTTGGGGTTAAAGGGAATGTGGGTGCATATGTTGTGGGGATTCCCGATCACGGCTTTTTACCTCGCGTATATGGGCAAGTGGATCCGACGATCCGATGCAATGACGGGCGCAGAATGGATGAAAACGCGATTCGGCAGCGGAAGATCCGGCGATATCGCAAGGCTTTCGTATACTCTTTTCGCGATTCTTACGATCTCGGCTTTGCTTGGATACAGCGCGATCGGGATGGGGAAATTCGGGTCGATCTTTCTTCCTTTTTCGCCCACCGTTTGTGCGATCATGATCCTCGGCGTTACCGGATTGTATGTAATTCTAGGGGGATTTCACGGAATTGTCAGGGTCGAGATCGTTCAAACAATAGTGCTCAGCGCAGGTGCGATCGTGTTCGCCGTCATTGGATATATGCATTTCGACCCGGCAGCATTCGCGACAAAGATACCGCAGGGCTGGAATGATATTTTACCATCAATGAGACCAGAATCTTTCCAAGGCCTTGTCACGGGTGGGACCGATTACTCGCTGTTTGGAGCGCTGGTGGCAGTTTGGGTTGCAAAGGGTTTGCTGCTGTGCTTGAGCGGGCCTGAGCAACTCTACGATTTTCAACGATTCCTTGCGGCCAAGGATGAACGTGACGCTTCAAAACTTGGTGCCCTCTGGGGAGCTATTCATACCGTTCGCTGGTGTTTTGCAATGGCGATCGCCGTAATGGCGATAATGGGTATCGGAAACGCCGCCCTAGACGAGAAACTTCGTGCCGACCCTGAAACCGCCTTGCCGCTGATCATTGGCTCAATGCTTCCGATCGGGTTGGTTGGATTTATGCTGGCCGCTCTCCTATCTGGTTTTTTGGCGACTTTTAGCTCCACCGTCAACGGCGGGGCTGCCTACCTTGTAAAGGACGTGTATCAGCGCTACATAAACCCCTCAGCCGACAATAGACGACTGGTTCGGGTAAGCTATTTGTCCTCTACTCTGCTTATTTTGGTCGGTTTGGTCATCTCGGTATTCGGAACTTCGATAAACACCGCGTTCCTTTGGATATTTGGAACCCTTGCGGCGGGGATCTTACCGCCGAATGTGCTCCGTTGGTACTGGTGGCGGCTGAACGGGCAGGGTTATGCGGCGGGTGTATTCGGAGGAATGGTGCTGTCGTTGGGCCAAGTCTTTTGTGATCAGTTTGTTTTCGCACAGCCTTTACCCCTGTACGTCGGTTTTCCCGTCATAGCAATTGCCTCGACGCTCATTACGATTTCAGTTTCACTTCTGACGCAGCCAACTGATATAGAAACTTTGAAGGATTTTTATCGCAAGGTTCAGCCGGCCGGCGCTTGGCGTCCGGCAAAGGAAGCGGTCTTAGCCGACACACCCGATTTCAAAAAACAGTCGCCGTTCCGTCTCGATCTGTTTAACACTGTTGTCGCAATGATTGGCATTACGGCGCTTTATGTATCGATGCTGTATTTGATTCTTCACCGGTTAAGCATCGCGTTCAGCCTTTTGGCAACTACGGCAGTAACGGTGATCATTTTGTATTTCACGTGGTACAAGACGTTGCCGCCCGCTGCTCCGCCTCCTTCCGAAGAATCGGAAAATATTGAGGAGCAAATGGACGGGATGGAAGCTCGTCAGGCGATCAAGGAGGGTACATGAGGTTTGACGGGAAGGTAGTCGTCGTAACGGGTGGGGCTCTTGGCATTGGGCGAGCGGTCTGCGAAGTTCTCGCCGAGCGCGGAGCTTCGGTTATGATCCTGGATACGGACAAAGACGCGGGCGAGAACATTTGCGCCGAAATCAACGCATCTGGTGGGTCGGCTAACTTCATGAGAGTGAATGTTGCAAATTTCTCCGAGGTCGATAGGGCGGTAAGCGCTGCCAATTCGTCATTCGGGAAGGTTGATTCGCTGGTAGTGAGTGCGGGTATACAGCGGTACGGAACGGCCGAAACGACCAGCGAGTCAGAGTGGGATGAAGTGCTCGGTGTGAACCTCAGAGGAGCTTGGAACGCTGCTCGTGCGGCGATCCCCTTTATCAGGGAAGCGGGCGGCGGCACTGTCGTAAATGTTTCGTCGGTACAGGCGCTGGCCAGCCAACAGAATGTACTTGCCTACACCGTCAGCAAGCACGGGCTGCTTGGATTAACGCGATCTGTGGCTATGGACTTCGCGAAGGACAATATTCGCGCAAATGCTGTCTGCCCCGGAACCGTGGATACGCCAATGTTAAAGTGGGCTGCTTCTCTCGACCCCGATCCACAATCGGTCTACGATGCATGCAACGCAATGCATCCGTTGGGAAGGATCGCCCAGCCGCGTGAGATCGCAGAAGTTGTAGCTTTTTTAACGCACCACCACTCATCGTTTGTAACGGGAGCCGTTTGGACTGTCGATGGCGGATTGCTGACCCAGATCGGGGGAGTACCGCAAGCAGCTTAACAATTTTGAACAAATATTGGGGAGAGAATTATGAGTGAAACAGCAAAGCAAGAAGAAAATCATCCGCCCGTGACAAAGTATAACCCGCCTCCGGGATTGGACGCGGCGATGACACAGGTCCCGCTTACCCAGTCATCCAAAATACCCAAAAAAGTGGGCTATCTAACAAATTACAGCTTTCATATCTGGTATCAAATAGTCATCGAGATACTAAATCGTCGAGGGGCGCAGTATGGCGTTGAAATAGAAGTGCTCGATGCCGGATTGTCGGTCGCGAACCAGATCGCACAGGCAAAGGAGATGGTAGGCAGGGTCGATGCGATCATATTAACGCCCGCCGATACTACCGGCTTGGAAGAGATTCTGAAGATCGCCGACGATGCCGGAGTTCCGGTAGTTGTCGAAGCAAATCCTGTAGAGGGAATGGCGACGATGGTTGCTATTTGCGATTATGACGCCGGATATGAGCTTGGGGTATGGGTTGGCGGCAACGTGACGAATGACGACGGATCGGGATTGCGAATTCTCGACGTCGGACTGCCCTGGCTTCGGCCGTGCCTGTTGCGGAGCGAAGGATTTGTCGAAGGCGTCAGAAGTATCCAGTCAAATTCAGTCGTAACAGCTTCGATCAACGGCGAGGCAACTCCGTCTGTCGCCCGCAAAGTAGCACAAGAAACCCTGGCTGAAAAGGGTGATGTCGATGTCATCTTTGCGATGGACGACGAAACGGCGCAGGGAGCCTATCAAGGCTATCTCGACGCCGGTTTTGCTCCGGATTCGGTAACGATCGCCGGGTTTGGCCTTTCGGGCGAGCACGAAAAAGATTGGATGATGCGTCGAGAGGCCCTGAAAGTAAGCGCGGCAATGTTTCCAGAATATGTTGGCCTTCGATGTATGGATTCCGTAATTCGCCTATATAACGGACAGGACGTTCCGGTTCGCGACGTTACGCCGACCGTGCCGATGACCGCCGACATCCTTGAAAAATATTATCCAAAGAAAGAAGGTGTCTGGACACCCGATTTCGGGGCGATCGCCAGCCTTCCAACAAAAAGCGATTGCACAAGAGTATAGAAACATGCGGAAAAATTCTGTGGAGGCCTGAAATGAAAATTCAATTGAGAAAACAATTCGTAGAGACAGCACGGCAGCTTGCAGCAGTAATATTGTTAATGTCTGGAACGCTTTTGGCCCAGTCGAATTCCGGGACAATTACGGGCGTAGTCCAGGACCAAAACGGCGCTTCGGTCGCTAATGCCACCGTAACTGTGACAAATGCCGGGACGAATGAATCGCGGACAAGTACAACTGATCAGGACGGCTTTTATCGAGCCCCTTCACTTCCTAACGGGATGTATAATATTAGGGTCAGCGCAAGCGGGTTTCAGGACGCCGCCGTTAACGATGCTCGACTTGCGGTGGGAGAGACATTAAGAGTAGACGTTTCCGTTGGTATTGCGGGCGTCGAGGCCCTTGTCACCGTGGCGAATCAAACTCCTACGGATACCGAAACGTCCGTTATTGGCGACACGATTACCGGGGCCCGAATCGCCGACAACCCGGTTAATGGCCGTGATTTCACAGGACTGTTGGCGACAGTTCCGGGGTCCGTTCAATCAACCAACCAGTTTCAAACGAGCATTAACGGCATTCCTTCAACATTCGGCGGCTCAAGTGTATTAGTTGATGGGATCGATGCTGGGCGGGTTGATCTTAACGGAACCTCTAATGTCCTTGGGCGAATCGAATCGCGTGTGAACCGCGTAAGTATGGATAGTATCGCCGAGGTCCAGATCCTCGAGCAGAACTATTCCGCCGAATATGGCCAGGCGATCGGGGCTGTAATAAATCCAATAACAAAGTCGGGTACAAATGACTTTCATGGAAGTGTGTTCGAATACTTCCGAAACGAGGCACTTGATGCCGACGATTATTTTGCCGGCAAACAGAAGTTTCGCCTTAATCAATTCGGCGGCAATATCAGCGGCCGCCTTGTTCGCGACAAACTATTTTTCTTTACAAATTATGAAGGCGTCCGACAGACCCGCGGACTGCAATTCACATCGCTCGTCCCGACCGCAGATTTTCGGGCAGGAATGGAAGCCAGGATACGTCCCACTGTCGATACTTTGCCACTGCCGACGACGCCATTCATCAGACCTGACCAGACAACGCCGGACCCGGATCTCGGCATTTTCTCGATCCAGAAGGACGGCAAACTTCGCGAGGATACCGGTTCGGTAAAGTTCGATTGGCTAAACACGGACAAGAGCCAATTTTCGTTACGTTACAATTTGAACGACTCAAGCACGGACGTCCCGTACGGTGTGGGTACTGACCAAACGGCAGATGGCAAATTGCGGGTTCAGTTATTCAAGGCATCCCACAACTACGCATTTTCGAGCAATGTTGTCAACGAATTTGCCTTCGGCATTAACCACAATGACACGAAACCTGATGCCGGACCCTCGACCTTGCCGAGATTCGATCTCTCGTTCGTAGACCAATCCATCGCCTTGCCGGGCCCGGCACAGTTCAATCAGGAACGAACTGGAACCGTGTATCATTTTCTCGATTCCCTTAGTTTTCTGTGGGGGAACCACTCGCTAAAAGGCGGCATCGATATCCGACTCAATCGGCGCACGGCCATTTCGGAGAATCAGGAATCGCTCCTTTTCTTTTCTTTAAATGACTTTAAGACAAATGTCCCGTTCATTGTTTCCAAAGGCGGGCACCCGAAACTTGCGTTCGCGAACGAGAATTTCTCGTTCTTTTTCCAGGACGATTGGAAGGCGCATCCCAGGTTGTCATTGAACCTGGGCGTCCGATACGACGTGAGCACCGTCAGCCGCGAAAAGGACGGCCTGCTGCAGAATTTCGATCTAGAAACGCTAACCTACACACCGCCGGGCGAAAAGCTCCACGACATGGACACCAACAATTTCGGGCCCCGAGTTGGATTCGCATTCGACTTGTTCGCGAATCAAAAAACTGTCCTTCGTGGCGGATACGGAATTTTCTACAATCGAGAACTACCAGCGAGCTTCGGTTCGCCGCATGCCAATTCGTTCCCGTCTATATCGGCCGATGTCATTACGGCACTCTTCTTCTGCGGAGTGACGGAGTGGGGTTTTCCGGTTCAGCCTTCTGCCTATACTTGTTCGGTGTCGAATGCTTTTCATATCGAAAAAGACATCCAAACCGCGATGGCACAGCACTGGTCACTAAATGTTCAGCATGATCTCGGTTTCGGCACGCTGCAGGTCGGATACGTCGGCAATCACGTAACACATTTGCTCACGGACGGTGTGATCACACCAAGAAACATCAATCGCAGAGACCCGGTGACACAAGCTCGACCGCTCACGGCTAATTTCGGCGATATATTCGTTGTCGGTGGGTATCCACAGTCGAACTACAATGCGCTACAGGTCAACTTCAAACGAAACCTTTCGGCCGGACTAAGATTCAACGCCAACTATACATGGTCGCACGCGATCGATGATGTTGTCGGTTTTTTCAAAGATCATCAAGATCCAAATAATACGCGAGCCGAACGAGCAAGCAGTGATCAAGATGTGCGCCATAACTTCACGTTTGATATCGGTTATGACCTTCCATTCCGAAATTGGTTCGGTGACGGCCCGCGATGGCTTCTCGAAGGATGGCAGTTAAACTCCATCACACAGATCCGCAGCGGGCTGCCCGTAAACGTAACTAGGCAGGGCGGCGTCTTCGGCGGATTTTCATTCCGCCCGGATCTTGTAGAGGGCGTTGACACAAGGTGCCCGAACTTCAGTGTTCCGGAGTGCCAATTTAACATCGATGCGTTCTCTAACCCGGGCGACGGCGTATTTGGCAACGCCGGTCGAAATATTCTCCGCGGACCGGGATTCAGCCAGATTGATTTTTCGATCTTTAAGAATACCCGCCTATCCGAGAGCACCTCGCTTCAATTGCGTATGGAGATATTCAACCTCTTAGACCGGGCCAATTTCGCGGATCCATCCGGCGGATTGGTGCGGGGGGACAACAATTCGCTCAGCCCCACGGCGTTCTTCGGTCAAAGTATTTCGACCGTCGGCAATCAGCTCGGCGGACTGCTCGGCGCTGGAGGGCCGCGACAGATTCAGCTTTCTGTTCGGTTCATTTTTTAATTCCCTGTCGGTTGTTGGAGGTTGCGTTTGGGCTTTAGTAAGAGTCACATCAAATTTGCGGTGATCGCCGTTGTACTCTGCGGTCATATTGCCTCGGCATTTTCGCAAGGCAAACTACCGTCGAGCCCGATTAAAACCGTCTATATCACACCGCTGTCGCATTACGACTTCGGTTTTGTCGAACCGCCTGACGCGGTTCGCGAACGAGCTGCGAGGCACATCGATGAGGTAATACGCGTTGCCGAGGAGAGGCCAGACTTTAGGTGGACGATCGAGAGTGTTTGGCAGGTGAATGAGTGGTTGAAGCGACAGAAAAAATCAACGTCTGTGCTGCCAAAAGACAAGGAAAAGATCGCCCGATTAATGAATCTAATAAAATCTGGCCGGATCGCACTTTCCATAGCGTGGGGCAGTATGCATACCGATTTTATGGGCCAGGAAGAGCTAAACCGGCTCGTCTACGATTATGCAACACTGAACCGGTCCTACGGTGTGACGTCAGAATTTGCGACGATGGACGACGTTCCCGGCCATCCGACATCCCTTCCATCCGTCCTCATGGGGAGCGATGCCAAATATCTGATAACAGGCGCCAATCTGTTCATTGGCGTGGCGACATCGCTGGCTCCGGGGAAGGTACCGTTTTATTGGGAATCGCCGGACGGCAGCCGTGTACTGACGTGGATAAGCCAGGGCAAGCGAGGAGGATACGTCGAAGCACTTACGGATTTCTATCTAGACCCTTATTCGCTCGACCCGTACACGGACAAAACACCGTTTGACATGTTCAATCCGGAACTCGCGGGGAAGAAAACCGATCTTGAAGTAATGGAGATTGGCGTCGCTGAATTGCTAAACCGGTACAATGCTGCCGGTTACAATTACGACGCAGTTATGACGATGTACGCTCACGATTTTATCGAGCCGACCGACGTCATCAATTTAGAAAAAGCTGTGACGCTCTGGAATTCTAAGCATAATGAATTAAAACTAAAGATCGCAACACCGCCCGAATTCCTGAAATATATCGAGCAGAAATACGCGTCGCGGATCCCGGTGCACCGCGGTGAATGGTCCGGCCTTTGGTCGGAAGCGAAGACTCAATCGCCGAGGGTCAGCGCGCTTGCTAGATACGCGCATGATCACCTTCCGGCGGCAGAGAGTCTTTGGAGCGCGATCGCAATGACTCGTCGTATTCCAGCGCCCGTGGGTAATTTTTCCACGGTCTACGACCTAATGCTCACCTACGACGAGCATAGCGGCGCTGGAAACAATGGATGGCCGCAGCTGAACAGCCGCACTCCTCTCGAGGAACAAAATCGACAGTACGTCGATTATATGCAGTCAGCTAAAGCCGAGACCGATCTTTTGTTAAAGCAGGGAATCGATGTGCTCGCCCAGTCGTCGAGATTTGATAAAGTGCCTTCCGGAGCGAGTGCTAGTACTTACACGGCAGCAGTTTATAACGGCCTTTCATGGACTCGGAGCGACGTCGTACGACTCTCGCCACCAACCGACAGAACTGTCATCACTGGCATTCGAGATGTTGTCCGAAACATCGACGTGCCCTTCGATTTCGACGACAACATGGATGCTGTCTTCGTTGCAAGTGATATTCCGGCGTTTGGATATTCGACATATCAGGTCAAGACCGGGCGTGAAATGACGCTGGAACTTCCCCAGAATGGGCGAATCGCGGAAAATTCTAATTTTTTAGTCGAGGTTCGGCAGGACGGTACCATCCAAAGTATCAAAGATCTGAAAGCGAACCGTGAGATCGTGAGCGAAAAAGGCGAACTCCCGTTTAACGACCTTCTTCGTGTCGAAGGACAGGACGCCTCAAGGGTTGCCTATCCGCTAGCCGCACAAGTCTCGGTTCGAAAGGGTGTCCAGATGTCGCAGATCACTATCCGCCGCGATCGTTCGGTCTTTCCGCTAACGACGATAACGATTTACGATGGTGTCGATCGTGTCGAAATAAGAAACGAACTCGATCCTAAGCATATGCCGTTTGTCGGCGGTAACGGGAACTGGAACGATTCCTATTATTTTGCCTTTCCATTCAACCTGTCATCCAAGAATTTAAAAGTAAAACGTGGCGGGCAGAAATGGTTTGATACTTTGCCGGACGATTACTTGCCGAACGCGCGCCGAGACGCAGTTACGACACAGCATCTATTCGGATTTACTGACGGAATATCATCAGCGATGCTGGCTCATCGACAAGCATTTCATTGGGTGTATCCCGGATACGTTTCGACGAAGGTCCGTC
This sequence comes from Pyrinomonadaceae bacterium, assembly GCA_049679665.1. Classification (GTDB taxonomy): domain Bacteria; phylum Acidobacteriota; class Blastocatellia; order Pyrinomonadales; family Pyrinomonadaceae; genus OLB17. Next base: position 25,781 of record JBAUGL010000122.1, read on the forward strand.
CGAAGGACGCGCCAAAGGAATTTCCCGCAATGTTCACCGGTAAATTCCCGTTGCCTGAAGCAACGATCTACTCACGGGCCATTCGCAGCAGTAATCAGGCCGATACCCACGATAAGGGCGTGATCAATATGGAAACAGTCGAGCCGGGTATCACCGGAAATTATGTATTCGAATATGCTGTCGCGAGTTCCGGTGTGTTTGATCCTGTGCAGGCGTGGCGACTCGGTTCTAGTTTCAATCTGCCGTTGCGCGCGAATTACGTTTCCGTGGCGCCCAGTCAATTGTCTCGCGGCTATTTTAGCGTCGATAAGCCGAACGTGCAGATCGTCACCGTCAAAGCATTGTCCGATACGGTGATTCGCGGCGAGGTCAGTGCGGCCCCGCTCGATCCACAATTGAACAAGGTTTTCGTCATTCGATTGCAGGAATTCTCCGGTCTGCCGGTTACTGTCCACGTGACGCTTCCATCCACGGTAAAGTCGGCATCGCTTCTTAACTTGACCGAGAACCGTGAATTGAAAACAATTGGGCAAATTAATCCTCTGACAATTTCGATGAGAGCCTACGAAACGGCGACGATTCGAGTGACGATAGATTAGTCCTGATCAATATGAGCAATTTCAAAAGACGAGATTTTATTAAGGCAATTTCAGCGGCCGTTGCGGCTCCGGCGGTATTGAAGGGAACGGCCCTCGCAGAAACGGCGGAAGTCCTTCAGGCTCAAGCGCTGCCCGATATTCCCACCGTCGAATCGATGCGTTCGGTCGTGATGCCGCATAAGTTTCTCGATTTGTTCAACCCCCCGGGTTTGACCAATCAATGGGGATGCGCTCAAGCAGCTATGGACGTTGCCGCCGTTCGAAGCATTGCCTTCCCGCCGTTTGCGCAGGGCGAAATGAATGTTGCACCGCTCGGTGCGGGCGGTGAACTTCTGACCGGCGTATTGTACGTCGACGGTGAATACTTTGCATCAACGAAAACCCCGATCGACTTCGTATGGCAGCCGGATCGGGTCGAAAGAAGATCGCTTTATAAGGGCCTCGAGCTCTCAAGCGTGATGATCGTTCCGTTTAAAACAATGTCGGTTGCGGTAAAGCTTACAGTTCGAAACGCAAGCAGAACGCGTCGGAAAACGGAGATAAAGCTCGCAATAAATGGCGGCACGACAAAGAGCGTAAAGCCGTGGAACGCGGCCTATTCACCGGGAGAATATGATAACGGCCGTACGATAGATCGCGCACGAAACGCGGTACTCTGCAAATCGAAACATACTGATGCGTATGTGCTGCAAGGATCGTCGCCGAAGCCCGGTTCGATCGAACCATCGTGGCTCATCTATAATTTTGACCTTGCCCCGAATGAATTCCGATCGATCGTTTTCGTAAATTCGCTGGGCGAGTCGAAAATGGCCGCTGAGAAGGACTTCGACGCGTTGATCAATGGTTTTGACGCCGCCGCTAAGGCGATTACCGATGAATGGAACGCCGAGTTGCGGGCTGCGTTCACGCCCGGGAACGATCGTTTTTCCGGATATCTGCCGACGTTGGTGACGACCGACGATAGCGTCAAACGTATATATCATTCGGCGGTAATGAGTGCGCTATTTTTCAAACGGACGACGCCTCATTCGGTTTACGGCACGACATACGTCACCCTTGCGCCGCGATACTGGGAAACTACCACCTTTCTTTGGGATATCAGCTTAAGTGCGATGCTGCTCTCCATGCTTGACCCCGTAGTCTTGAAGCGAATGATGGAGACTTGGATGACGCTTGACGTCTACAAGCATTTCGGAACTGAGTTCCTGACCGGAGCGGGTGTCGGTCCGTGGTATTCGGTCAATGATTATGCTATGTCGCGAATGGCAAAAGAGTACTTGCGGTGGACCGGAGACACGGCCTGGCTCGATAAAGAAGTTGCGGGTGTCAAGGTTATAGACCGCCTCGTCACCTACGCCGAACACTGGCGCGCCCTCGACACGAACGATCACGGACTTGCCGATTACGGCGGCGTTACTAATTTACTCGAGGCGGTTTCGAGCTACGTTCACGAGGTAGCTGGATTAAACGCCGCCAATGTTCACAATCTCCGGTTCGTGGCCGAGTTGCTCGATCACCGAGGCGAGACGTCAAAGGCCGCGTCCTTGAGAAAGGAAGCTGTCGAACTCGGCAAGCGCGTCCTTGAACTCTATGTGCACGGAAAGGGCATCTGGAAATGCCGACTGCCTGACGGAAGCTATAATGAAGTTCACCACTGTTACGACTTCGGCACAACACTGATGAACGTAGGGGATTTAATCCCCGATGCACAGAAAAAGGAAATGGTCGAATTCTTCAAACGAGAACTGCAAACCCCAACCTGGATGCGGGCACTCTCTACCAAAGATCTCGACGTTACATTCAGCATTCGCCCTGACCATCAATGGACGGGGGCATATTGCTCTTGGCCGGCATTGGCTCTTAGCGGATTGTTTGTGGCAGGTGAAGTGGATCTTGCAATGCAATGGATGAAAGGGCTTGCCAAAAGCAGCATGCAGGGGCCCTATGCACAGGCAAATTTCACTGAGACATTTCATCCGCCAGAATCGAACGGCGGAGCCATTAAATCGCCGTCAGACCCGCCATACATAAACGACTGGGCTTGCGTCTCGGGGTGCAATTATCTTGAGCCCATCGTCGATTCGATCTTTGGCATCAACGCGGGCCTGTTCGGAAAGATCACCGCAAAGCCGCAATTCGGTAGATTCGATCCATCAGCTACGCTTCGAAACATAAACTATCAGGGCAAAGCATTCCTCGCCGATAAACGGGGAGTTCGAGCGATGTAACAGGAAAATTTGCTTGGATTTGAATCGAGCGAAGCTGCGGGCATAGCTGCCGGATATGAAACGGAATATGAAAAAGCTTCCAATTAGAATATTTACCATTCTTGCTCTACTCGCGTCGGCCGCGATCGCTGTGCTTGCACAGACGCCGTCAACACCGTGGGCGACAAGTATCGGTTCGCAGTATTGGGTCCAACCTGACATTGTGTACGGTGTTGCGAACAGTACGCAGCTCAAACTTGATGTCTGGTACCAGCATTCAGTTAAAAAGCCGCAGCCAACGCTCATCTATTTTCACGGCGGCGGCTGGATATTCGGCGCAAAAACCTACTCGATACTACATTATTTGCCTTTCCTCGAAAGGGGCTGGCGGGTCGTCGATGTTGAATACCGAATGGCGAGTAATTCGCTGGCTCCGGCTGCTGTCGAAGATACCCGATGCGCGCTTCGATGGGTGTACAGAAACGCCAAGCAGTGGAATTTTGACACGTCCAAGATCGTCCTGACAGGCCACTCGGCCGGCGGACATCTCTCGTTGATCACCGGCATGCTTCCTGCAAATACGCCACTCGATAATCGGTGCTACGGTGACGAAAAGTTGAACGTCGCAGCGATAATAAACTGGTATGGCATCACGGATGTTAACGATCTGATCGCCGGGCCAAACGTAAAAAACTATGCGGTTATGTGGATGGGGAGCCAAACGAATGCCGACACGATGGCGAAGTCCGTATCACCGATAACCTATGTTCGGCCAGGGCTGCCTCCGATCTTGACCATACATGGGGACAAAGATGATGTGGTGCCATTTTCGCACGCTGCTGCACTCAAGCAAGCGCTCGACGGCGCGAAGGTTACAAATAAACTGCACACAGTGCTGGGCGGCGGCCACGGCGGATTCTCCGAAGCCGAATATGTGAAGGCTTATGACGAGATTTGGAAGTTTCTGAAGGAAAATAGGATCGCGGATTAACAAGGTGAAACAGGTTATTCAATGAAGATCGTAGATATCAGGGCGACGACGGTCACTGTTCCTCTTGAGGCGCCGCTTCGGCATGCCGCGGGATGTCATTGGGGGCGATTTGTCCGAACCATCGTCGAGGTTGAATCTGACGAGGGAATAATCGGACTTGGTGAAATGGGCGGCGGCGGCGAATCAGCCGAGAACGCTTTCAAGGCGATGAAGGAATATCTGATCGGTCACGATCCGGCACGTCTTGAAGAAATGCGGTTTAAGATCGCGAATCCGACTGCGTCTCTATATAACAACAGAACCCAGATCCTTGCGGCACTTGAATTCGCCTGCCTCGATATACTTGGGAAAAAATGGGGCGTCCCGGTATGTGATATCTTGGGCGGAAGGCTCCGGTCCGAAGTGCCGTTCGCATCATATCTCTTCTTCCGATACCCCAATCCGTCTGACCGCGGCGGCGAGGTCCGCACGATAGACCAATTGATCGATCACGCCAGGGATCTAAAGTCTAAATATGGCTTCACGTCCCACAAATTAAAGGGAGGGGTCTTTCACCCCGAATACGAACTCGAGTGTTATCGGGAGCTCGCGAAGGCCTTGGGTTCGGGCACCAGTAAGGGAGATTCGTTTCGCTTTGACCCGAACGCATCGTGGTCAACAGAAGAAGCCATATGGTTCGGCCAGGAGATCGAAGACATACGCAACGATTATTATGAGGATCCGGTTTTTGGCCTGCACGGTATGCGAAGAACGCGCGAAAAAGTTCGTATGCCGCTTGCGACCAATACGGTTGTGGTCAATTTCGAGCAACTCGCGGCGAACATCCTGAATACCGCCGTTGATGTCATTTTGCTCGACACGACATTCTGGGGCGGTATCAGGCCGTGCGTTAAGGCCGCCGGAATATGCGAGACGTTTCAGCTCGGTGTCGCGGTTCATTCGAGCGGCGAGCTTGGGATCCAGCTTGCGACAATGCTTCACCTTGGCGCCGTCATTCCTAATCTCTCGTTCGCGGCTGATGCACATTATCACCAATTAACGGACGACATTATCGAAGGCGGCAAACTTAAATATCACAATGGTCGTATCGCCGTACCAATGGGCCCCGGATTGGGCGTCGAGATCGATCGAGAAAAGCTTGCCGAGTATTCCGAACTTTATCGCCGGTTGGGCGGCTATTCCTACGACAAAGACCCCCTTCGGCCCGACTGGACGCCCGTCGTCCCCAATACGCGTTGGGCCGATCCAAACGACGCACGAATCCCTGAAATTCCGTTTTAGGCGACAAATCCTATGAAACTTTTTCGTTACCGGGACGGGTTCGAAATGACGGTGGATACAGCGTCAGAAATGGAAATTGAATTATTGACTATTATTGGAGGCGGCGATCGGAATCGAACCGATGAATAAAGCTTTTGCAGAGCTCTGCCTTACCACTTGGCTACGCCGCCCGCTGACGGGGGTTTAATGATGAAAGCGGAGGGATGAATTCGCCCGTTTGGCCATGAAAGCCGAAACTTTCATTTTTCATCCTTCCGCCTCGAACCGCCTCGAAAAAATGGAGCGGGAGACGAGATTTGAACTCGCGACTTCGACCTTGGCAAGGTCGCGCTCTACCACTGAGCTACTCCCGCATGGCAAATGATAATTTTACCGTTTGGAATCGGTTTGTCAAGCAAAGCGGTTCCGACGCCTCGCTGCACCTCTATTGTACCGTAATGTCCTTAACAAATCGCCAGTCGCCGCTTGCACTGATCTTGATGTTTCCGATCCGTGTATTGGCAACTACCATATTTGCCGGGTACCAAAGTGGCAGCAGCGGCATGTCATTGCTGATCATCTCCCACGCCTTAGTGTAGAGTTGCTTTGCCTGCTCGCGATCCAGGGTATTTATCGCCTCTTCGATCGTCTTATCAACATCCGGATTACTGTAACGGCTTCGGTTGCAGCAACTTACCGTACCGCCTGGTATTCGCCCGGTTGTAAAGAGGTCCTTAAGAAATATCGGGTCCTGGTTTCCTCCTATCCACACGCCAGTGTTCATTTGGAACTGACCCTGCGCAAGCTGTGTGCGTAGTGTTCCCGGTTCAAGTTGTTCGATCTGGACGTTAAGCCCGACATCCTTAAGTGAGCTTTGAATAACCTGCGCATATTGATTCACGGCGTTGTTACCGGAGCTGTATTTAAACGTGATCGGTTCGTTCTTATACCCAGCTTCCTTTAGTAACTGTCGCGCTTTTTCAGGATCGTAGTTGTATTTCGTTCCTGCCGTATAAGCCCATGATTCCGGAGGCAATATCGAATGTGCCAACGCCGCCTGACCGTAAAGTAGCTCATTAATAAGTTTTTCTCGATCCACGGCGAAGGCGATCGCTTGGCGCACCTTGACTTTATTCAGCGGGGCTGCCTGTGTGTTTAGTCCAAGATATTGAATATTGGAACCGGGAAACTGCTCTACTTTTAGTGTCGGCTGATCGCTTAAGGCCTTTAGGATGTCGGGCGGAAGGTTTGACGGATTTGGGGCAAGGTCAACGGCTCCCGTCTGAAGCTCGGCTTGTAATGAACTTGCGTCCGTGATCGTCTTAAGTCTGACCTTCAGGATCTTCGGTGCTCCTTCCCAGTAGTCAGCGTTCGAGGCCAATTCCAGAATATTCTGGCTCGAGTCGAGCGCCACAAACTTAAAAGGTCCCGAACCGACCGGACTTTCCTTTTGAAGTTCCGACGTGCCTTGGGGAATGATCGGGATAGCGACCAAGTTCGATAGAAGCTGATTTTTTAGCGCCGGCCGTCCAACGGTGAATACGACACTGTGAGGGCCGGGCGTTTCCAGCGATGTAATATGCGGAACTCGATCCCCATTGACCGTATCGAAGAATGCGCCGGCTTTATATCCGTTGCTTTTGAAAAGTTCATCGAAGGTATATTTGACGTCAGCCGATGTGAACGGGTTTCCGTTGTGGAATTTAACATTTTCCTGCAGCGTAAGCGTGATCGTTTTGCCGTCATCTGAGGTGACGATGTCTTTCGCCAGCTCGCCGACGTATTCGAATGAATCGTTCTTCTTTACCAATGTATTGAAAAGTAACGTCCGCACGCGCTCCGCCGCAGAATCGGATGCGGTCGTAGTCAAAGTGTCCAAGGTGGAAAACTTGTCCGGCAACGCGATCGTTACATACTCCAGATCGGCCCTCCGACAGGAAGCAGTGATCGCGATGATGGCAATAAATAGACTTATCAGAAAATAAAAACGCAAATTAACCTCCGGGTTATCTATGTAAGACTGCTATTAAACTCTGAAATATCGTCCGAGATGGTCGTAAACCGTGATTCGACGAATGCGACGGGTTCGACAAGCAGTGATCGAATCACGTTTATACGTCGTAGAGAAGCGTCCAGTCGCTGTTCCGATATACGCCCCGCGTCAACCGCGTCAACGATCGCACGGTACCCTTCATAGATCGATTCAAGACCAGCACAAATTGCAAGCATGTCGTGACCGGCGAGTATCGCCCGAACACATGCCTCCCCAATTCCGTAATTCCTTAAGATCGCGCCCATCTCAAGGTCATCGGTTAAGACAAGGCCCTCAAAGCCGAGTTCTTCTCGCAGTAGACGGGTGACAATGTTGAAGCTCAACGAGGACGGTAAAAGTCTGCCATCTTGATCGCGTTCCTGCAAGTCGAGTTCAGGAAAGGCGGCGTGCGCGACCATTACCGCACACACAAGGTCCCGTCGAAGCAATTCGCGGTAAGGATATAGGTCCTTTGCGTAAAGCTCCTCCCTTGATATCGGGACCACCGGCAGTTCCTCGTGCGAATCAACGGCGGCCGCGCCCAGTCCCGGGAAGTGCTTTACACAGCCAATAATACCGTTACTTTGCAATCCGTGTAGAAACGCGCTGGCAAATTCTGCTACGTCTTCTTTCGATTCACCGTATGCCCTTGAATTCACTCCGTTCGAAAGCGTCGCCCTTACTGCATCCATCACGTCGACAACCGGCGCAAAATTCATATTAAAGCCGAGCAGTCTTAACGTCTCAGCGATTATCGTCGCTTGTCGGGTTGCGTCGGCGGCGGAGCGCAGTTTGTTCGCGGCCTCCATCGGCGTCACGACACGGCGGAGTCTGTCCACGAGGCCGCCTTCCTGATCCACGCTCAGCAGCGGCGCCAAAGTTGATTCCTGGCGGACAGCGGCCAACAGATCTCGCGTTTGCTCGGCGGACCGGATATTTCTTGAAAACAGGCATACACCGCCCGGTTGAATATCCCTGATAAGTGTTGCCGCCGACCCGTTAAGTTCAGGCCCCGGCAAACCGATGAAGAACAGTTGTCCGATTTTCTTTTCGATCGGCAGATCAATTGGGTCTTCGCTAAATGTCATAAATACAATCTTTGAGGTATAGTATTAAGGTAATACATTAAGTGTCGGTCGCCCCACATTTGACCCGATACTTTAAGTCGCGGTCTAGATTATTTCGCTGCATATCTCGGCCAGCAGATCCTTACATTGTTCCGGCGACAATGCTTCGGCGTCTAACGCTCTTAAAGAATCGATCACACTCTCATTTGATGCAGAAAATAGCGAGAACTGTGAAGCTACACGCTGCCCGACCGCCCGGGCGGCACCTTGCGGCGTTTCGTCCGCGAATACGGCGAGTTCGTATTCTTCAAGCCTTGCAAGAACCTCCTTAGCCCGCGCTATAACACTTGCGGGCAACCCGGCCAACTTCGCGACCGCTATCCCATATGACTTCGAAGCCTTGCCCTTTTCGAGCTTATGTAGAAATACGACGTCGCCGTCGGCCTCGGTCGCTGTGATCTGATAATTCGATGCGCCCGGCAATTCTTCCGCAAGCTCCGTTAACTCGTGGTAGTGTGTGGCAAATACCGTCTTCGCTGAATGGTCCGGCGAGTCATGAAGATACTCCGCGACGGCCCAGGCTATTGATAACCCGTCAAATGTTGATGTACCACGGCCGATCTCGTCCAGTAAGATCAGGCTGCGCGGCGTCGCGTTGTGAAGTATAGTCGCGGTTTCAGTCATCTCGACCATAAATGTCGAACGCCCCGACGCGAGATCATCCGATGCACCGACCCGAGTCCAAATCCGATCGGCGATCGGAAGCTTTGCCGAACCCGCGGGCACGAATGAACCGATTTGAGCGAGAATCTGAATCAAAGCGATCTGGCGCAGGATCGTGGATTTCCCGCCCATATTCGCACCGGTAATTATCAACAGTCGTTCGGTGGAATTATTCAGGTAGGAATCATTCGGGATGAACGAATCCCCAAGAAACGCTTCTACGACCGGGTGACGGCCGTTCTTGATCTCGATTTCGTCTCCATCGTGCATCATCGGACACACGAAATTCCTCGCGGATGCGGTCTCAGCAAGCGATTCTAAAACGTCCAGAGTAGCAATTGCGCGTGCGGTTGATTGAAGACGACTGGTTTCACTTCGGACCTTAGTGACGATCTCCGCGAACAGATCTTGTTCTAGTTTTATGATCCTTTCTTCGGCACCGAGGACCTTTCGTTCCCAGTCTTTTAATTCCGGCGTCGTAAAACGTTCGGCATTCGCTAGTGTTTGTCGCCGCTCGTAGCTTTCCGGCACTCGCGAAAGCTGCCCTTTCGAGATCTCGATGTAATAGCCGAATACGCTGTTAAATCGAACCTTTAGGTTACCGATCCCCGTTCGCTCGCGTTCGCTGTCTTCGAAGGCCGCGATCGTTTGCTTTGCGATAAGCGAAGTATTTCTAAGTTCGTCCAATTCAGCATTGAACCCAGGTCGTATGACACCTCCGTCGGTCAAGTTTGTCGGCGGGTCATCCGCGATCGAGGCTTCAATGAGGGCCCTGATCTCAGGCAGTTCGAATATATTCTCTGATAAAACCTGAAGCAGAAGGGAAGTCGCGTCATTGAGCGCGAAGTTGATCTCGGGTGTCTTACAAAGAGATCGATTCAGAGCATTTAGGTCTCGCGGGGAAGCGTTACCAAGATTTAGCCTGCCGACGAGCCGTTCGATATCTGTTACGTCTTTCAGCAGTGATCGGATCTTGCCTCGTAAGATCGGATCCCCAAGTTCCGACACCGCAAGAAGTCTAGTCTGTATCTCACTTCGCTTTATCAACGGTCGCAAAAGCCATGATCTCAGGAGACGCCCGCCCATCCCCGTAACTGTTTGGTCGATTACCCCAAGAAGCGTCCGATTTGAGAACTCACTCCGCGATTCAATGATCTCAAGATTCGCAAGCGTTACTGCGTCAAGAATCATATTGTCGCTCGATTCGAAAAACCGGATCTCGGAAATATGCTCCGCAGCCGACTTTTGCGTCCGTCGAATATAACGAATACACGTCGCCGCGGCCGTTATCGCAAGAGTTCTGCCCAAGAGTCCGAATGCCGTAAGTTCTTTCGTTCCAAATTGTTCGGTCAAAAGCGACTCGTCGTCACTCAATCTGCAGTCTGAGTTGTCGACCTGAGTCAATGTATATCTAGAGTCGATCGTCACGTTTTCCTGCACATCATTTCCGATCAAGTCCGGTAGATATTGTGTTAATGCTTTGCCGTAAGTATTCCCAATTAACTGTTGTAATGATTCAGGAAATAGTATTTCACGCGTCGAAAACGAGGAAATAGAATCTGTGAGTTCGGACCAACCATTCGAACCCTCCGTTTCAGTCACGCGGAAATCGCCCGTCGAAAGGTCGAGTAGTGCAAGGCCGAACCGATCATTATCGCCGGTGACCGCTGCTAGATAGGCCGATTCCTTCGCTTCCAGGAGCTGAGTATCGATCGCGGTCCCCGGGGTTACGACCCGTACGACATCTCGATTTACGAGTTTTGTGCCTTTCGTTGGTTGCTCGGTCTGTTCGCAGATAGCGACGCGGTAGCCTTTTTTAACGAGCCTGGCGATGTAATTTGCCGCGGCGTGGTGCGGTACGCCGCACATCGGAATGGGATTCTTGGATTCTTTGTGACGCGCCGTGAGCGTAATGTTGAGTTCACGGGCGCCGGTCACCGCATCCTCGTTGAACATTTCGTAAAAATCACCCAGGCGAAAGAACAAGATCGTTCCCGGGTATTGTTTCTTTATCTCAAAATACTGCCGAAGCATCGGCGTCGCACTTTCCATAGGATCGGTAATTCAGAGGGAAGTGTAACTAAAGTTGGTCAACATTTAAAACTCCTGTTTCCCAAAATTAGCCATATTTGATAGAATTCTCATTTGCCTTGGGACAATTGTGTCTGCACGGCGAATCGATTTTAGACTTTGTTGGACAAATGTAATCAAGGAACAGTATTACAGATGTCAGATTCTATATTATTCGCACTTTTGTAAAATGAGGATCACCTTCATGACATCGATAAGGCTAGTTTTGATTTTGGCCGGAACGGCGATTTTGAGCACTACCGGCATTCTTGCCCAAACAAATAAAACGCCGAGCGTTCACGACCCGGCCATTATCTCGCCCCCACCGATCTCAGAGAACCCGCCACGCTCGGCTGTCGATCCTGCCGCCGCCAATGGTGGTGTTGACGACAAGTACCGGATCGGATTTCAAGACACTTTGGAAATACAGGTCTTCCGCCATCCTGAATTGACCCAGCGACTTGCAGTGAATGGTAACGGTACGATCAACTTATTTCGAATCAATAAGCCAGTCGTTGCGGTCTGTAAGACGGAACGTGAATTGGGTGACGAGATCGCGGCTCTGTATGAGAAAGACTACCTTCGCAACCCATTCGTGAACGTAGTTGCTATTGAGCAAAAGTCTCAGTCTTTCGCCGTTATAGGCGCTGTCCAGAAACCCGGCCACTTCTTTATAAATCGGCGCCTCCATCTTCTGGAATTATTGGCCCTTGCCGGCGGTCCGGATATTGAAAATGTGGGTTCGCGACTTGTTATCGCAAGAACCGGAAGCTCATCTGACTGTAAACAGGATGTCGAGGCGGAAAATGCGAATATTCAGATGTTCAATTTCAAGCTAATCGACATTCAGGAAGGAAAGAAGTCGTTTTGGATGCAGCCGGGCGACGTTGTCTCGGTTCTCGATGCAGATATCGTTTATGTTTATGGGAATGTAGAAAAACAGGGCGCGGTCAAGATAAAAGACAAGCTTTCTTTGACACAGGCGATCACCTTAGCAGAAGGTCTAAAGTCCGCAACGAATAGGGGTAAGATCAGGGTAATCAGACAGATCCCCGGATCTTTAGAACGCGAGGAATTCTCGTACGATCTCGCTCAGATCGACAAGGGAGCCGTGCCTGATCCGTTCCTCCAGCCTAACGACATCGTTGCTGTGTCCGAAGACAAGCTAAAAAGTATCATTAATAGCGTAGGCACTGCACTTACGCAGGGTATACCGTCTATCCTTTATAGATTTCCCTAAGACGTACAAGTAATGAAAGAAACGCGTGAGATCATACAAAAGCCGATTGTTGAACCGTCGGATCTGGAACGCTCGTATGAGCAGCAGGTTATTGCGGCTCCGGGCAGGTACCCACAGTATCGCGACTTAGATGCAGCCGAAGGCTTTCAACTTGTCGACTATTGGCGGGCGATCCGAAAACGGCTTTGGCTCGTAATCGGAATTGCGGTACTTGCGACAACACTTGCCGCTATCTACATGGCACGCAAGCCGGATATTTTCCTCGCAAAGGCTGTAATTCAGGTCGATAATGAACAGGCCAACCCAGATCTTATGACCGAGGACCGACAGCGGCCGATGTCCAGTTCTGATCCGGCATACTTTAATACCCAACTGCGCCTACTCGGCAGCGATAGTCTATACAGGCGTGCGATCAAGGAACATAACCTTGACGCGAACAAGGATTTCCAACAATCGATATCCGAAGGTTCGGTATCAGCCGTCAGGTCTTTTCTGAAAGCAATTGGCCTGGCGAGCGACGCTCCTAAGAAGAGCAGGGACGGCGAGGGCGATCTAGGATCAGACCTTTCGCTCGCTTCTTCCGAAGAGATCGACGAAGCCGTTCGGCTAGCGCCTTTAGTGACCGTGATCCACAATAGTATTGTCGTAGAACCGATACGCGAATCCCGGGCTAGCACTAAAGACACGCGATTGATCGAATTGTCCTTTATACACCGTAATCCGGAACTTGCCGCATTTGTGGTAAACGGCGTCGCTGAATCGTTCATAGGCCTAAACCAGGAAAAACGTTCAGGCACCAGCCGCAAGACAAACGATTTCCTTCAGGAACGTATCGCCGATCTCCAATCGGAAATCAAAAGCGACGAAGTGAAGCTCGTCGATCTGAAGAAAAGGGAAGGAATTCTCAAAACCGATGGCGAGCAAACTATCGTCATTGACCGGCTCTCCGGCCTAAACAAGCAACTCCTAGAGGCCGAAAACTTACGCAAGAATGCCCAGGCAAATTACTTCGCGGTGAAGGATGAGCCCGAACGGGTCAAAGCGATCTCCGAAGTAGAAATGTCGCGGTTCATTACCGAACGCGAAAACGAAGTTCGGGCGCTTCGCAACGAAACACAGAAAAAGATTGCCGAACTTGGCGCTAACCGTGCAAAACTGTCCGAGGAATTTAAGCCTGGAGCACCAGAGATACAAGAGATAGATGCGCAGGTTAAAAGTCTCGAAACATCGATCAGCAAGGTTGTTGATAAAAATAACGACGAGTTAAAGAAGTATCGTAATCAAAGTGCAGGTGTAGTACTCGAGAATCTCAAGATCAAATACCAACAAGCAAAAGATCATGAAGATCAGGTACGCGCCGCGTTCAGTGTTCAGTACGATCAAGCCCAGGGGCAAAACCAAGGGGCCGTACTTCTTAAACTTCTCGAGCAGAATATCGAAACGAATCAAGGATTTCTTGAGAATTTGATCAAACAGCAGAGCTCGAACGACGTCGCTGCACAAGGAACTGAAAACAACATCAGCGTTGTGGAGATTGCAGTGCCATCTGAAGTGCCAGTTTCCCCGAGACGCGTAATGACCGTCGCGGCCGCATTGATACTTTCGACACTTTTCGGAATGGGCCTGGCGCTGTTCCTTGAATATTTAGACGACACGATACGCACGACCGAAGAGATCGAGAACTACATTCAACTTCCGGCTCTCGCTGCAATACCGACGATCGACGCATCTCCCAAACGAAGACTTCTTTTGGTTGGTTCCTCGGACGACGACGATCAACCGCCGCCTCATTCATCGCTGTTGATCTCGGACGACCCGCGTTCATCATTAGCGGAGGCGTTCCGTCAGCTGCGTACGTCGATATTGCTTTCAACGGCCGGACATGCGCCGAAATCATTACTAATAACCTCGAGTTTGCCGGGGGAGGGTAAGACAACAACGGCAACGAACACAGCGATCAGTCTTGCTCAAACCGGCGCTAAGGTGTTGATAATAGACGCCGATATGCGTCGGCCTCGTTTGCATTCGGTGTTTGACATGAATAACGGTGAAGGCTTGAGTACACTCTTATCAAGTGAATTTGACGAACGAGAGATCGAGAGTGTTATCAAGTATGACGAAGCCTCGAAGCTGCATATCTTGTCCGCCGGCCCGGTCCCGCCAAATCCCGCGGAACTAATCGGGTCCGAGCAGATGGCTAAGCTGCTAAAATTATTCCAATCGAAATATACTCATGTGGTCGTTGATTCCCCGCCTATAGCTTCGTTCACCGACGGAGTTCTTATTGCTTCGTTGGTCGATGGCGTAATTCTCGTCGTTCACGCCGGCAAGAGTTCTCGGCAGATCGTTCGCCGATCGCGTCAGCAGTTACAGGAGATAGGGGCCAAGATCTTTGGTGTTGTGCTTAACAACGCCAATCTGAAATCACAGGACAACTACTACTATCAGAGCTATTATCATCGTGATAGCTATCGGAACGACGATCTAGGATAATAATTATATAGATCTTATGACGAATCAGATACGCGTCACCGTCACCGGAGCAGGCGGATTTATCGGAAGCCACCTGGTAACCTATTTGAAACAGAATGGCTACTGGGTTCGGGGCGTCGATCTAAAATATCCGGAATTCGCTAAGGCGGACGCTGATGAGTTCGAGATACTCGACCTCCGCCGTTGGGATAGCTGCCTGCAGGCAACGCGCGGGACCGACGAAGTTTACGCCTTGGCTGCGGATATGGGCGGAATGGGTTTCATCTCCGATCATCACGCTCAGATACTCTACAACAACTCGCTTATCAACCTGCACACATTGGAGGCTGCGAGGGTAAACAACGTAAAACGTTATCTTTATACGAGCTCCGCGTGTATTTATCCGGAGCATCTGCAGGAAAACGTAAACGTTACACCTCTAAAAGAAGCCGACGCTTATCCGGCATATCCTCAGGATGCATACGGCTGGGAGAAACTGATTTCCGAGCGCCTTTGTATGCACTACCGCGAAGATTACGGAATCGAGACCCGAACGGTCCGTTTTCACAACATTTTCGGCGAAAATGGAACGTGGGATGGTGGGCGCGAAAAGGCTCCGGCTGCCATGTGCCGTAAGATCGCGACGGCGAAGTTGACCGGAAATCCCGAGATCGAAATATGGGGCGATGGTGAGCAAACCCGGTCTTTCTGTTATATAGAGGACTGCGTTGAAGGTATTTATCGGCTCATGCGATCAGATTTCCACGAGCCGTTGAATTTGGGCCAGGATCGAATGGTGTCGATCAATAAATTGGCTGATATCATCGCGAATATCGCCGGCGTGAATATATCTAAAAAACACGTTGCCGGACCGCAAGGGGTCCGCGGCAGGAATTCCGACAATACTAAGCTGCGCGAGGTGTTGGACTGGGAGCCCCGGATATCGCTTGAAATCGGTTTGGAGACCACATACCGGTGGATCGAAGAGCAAGTGTCGGATCGAATGGAGTCGGCAAGCACTCGGACGCTGAATCGAGCGGTGTAGTTCTTTGAGATGCCAGCGGAACGCATTAGAGTTGAGATCGTTATCCCTGTTTATAACCGTCGCGAGACGACTATTCAGGGCCTTCGGAGTCTCTCGCGCATTGATGACGCCGGACTCGATGTGCACGTCATCGTCGTCGACGATGGTTCAACCGATGGCACGAGCGAAGCAATTCGTACACATTTCCCCGAAGTACAGATAATTTCCGGTGATGGAACGCTGCATTACGCGGCAGGAACTAACCGTGGGATCTCCGCAGCGCTTGAGCGAAATCCGGATTATATCGTTACAGCGAATGATGATTCGGTGTTTGATGACAAATTCTTACACCGTTTGATCGAGACTGCCGCTTCAACGCCACGTTCGGTCGTTGGTGCGATGCTTCTTTTGTGGAATGAGCCTCATAAAGCCTTTCAAGTCGGGTTCAAATGGGAAACATTTAGCGGAGGCTGGTCGCAACCGATAGATAGGTCGGTGTTCGATTTTCCTCGGTCGGCTTTTGAGGTCGAGGGCCTCGCCGGTAACTGTGTATTGATCCCGGCGGCAGCTGTTCGCGAGTGCGGTTTGATGGACGAGAAGAAATTCCCGCATGGTTGGGGCGATATTCAGTATTTTGTGAAGATGAGAAATACGGGCTGGAAGCTTATGGTTGCACCGAGAGCCCTCGTTTGGTGCGAGCCGAATACCTATCCGCAGGCGCTCCATCAACGATCATTTCGCGAGGTCGCGTCGACCTTGTTCCTCAACCGAAAGCATCCGCTCAATTTTCAACGCCAGTTCATTGCACTCTGGGAATCAGCTCCCAGTAAACCAAAAGCGGTTGCTGCATTTTCGATGTATGTCTTCTCGCTTTTAGGCAAGATATTTAGGACTGGTGATAACACAATGAACAGACCTTTCAGGGCCGAGCTGGAGGATGCTTTTTTTCGAATGGTCCGGGCCTACACTTTCAACACCCCGATAAGCAAGGGAAAGTACCGAGCGTTCATGGCCGCAATGGACCTATGTCGAACTAGGCCCCAGCCTGCACCCGTTCCTACAAAAGACGGCAGGCGAATCTGGGCAGATTTTTCCACCGGCATGCATACAACGGTGTATTTCCTGGGTGAGTATGAAAAGGTCATCACGGACATCGTACGTCCGTTCCTCCGCGAAGGCCGCATCTATCTCGATGTTGGCGCAAATTTCGGTTGGTACACCACACTTTTCAGAAATTATTGCGGGCCGAATGGCGAGGTTCACGCCTTTGAACCAACTCCGCCCAGCTTTCTGCAGCTTCAAAAGAATTTCGAGCTAATGGGGTCACCGGAAAACGTCCATATTAATAATATCGCGCTCGGCGAAGCGGCAGGGGAACTGACCATCAATTTGTTCGAAGGGCTATCGAGCGGGCACGCATCGCTCTCCGATCAGGGCCGTCACGACGTTGTATCCTACCGGTGCCGTATCGGGGCTCTCGACGATTATCTACTCGAGCATGAGGTCGGGCAGGTAGATTTCGTGAAGGTCGATATTGAAGGGGCCGAGATGATGTTTCTGAAAGGAGCTGAACAGCTGTTCAAACAAGCCGAACCGCCGACTATGCTTATGGAAATGGCCAGCCAACAGACCGCAAATTTCGGCTATACGCCAAATGACCTAATCGATTTTCTGCGGAAGCGTGCCGATTACCGATTCTTCAAGATCGACGAAACTAGTCGCGAGCTGATCAAGATTGACCGCTTTCTGCCCGATGACATCGGCGCGAATGTACTTTGCGTATCGCCTTCTAAATTGGCTCTTGCGGAAAGAACAGACCCGTTCGCATCAAACTAACGAGTTGATAAAGACGAGTGACCGGCACCAAATTGAGCGATCTTTATTGTGATAAGATTGACGAAAGGCGACGCCACTCGACCTCATTCAACTACTTGAAACAGACAAATATCGACAATTCGCCGGTGACCAAGATCATTTACGCCTGGAACTATCTGGAATGGGGTGGCGCACAAATATACTTTCTAGCTCTGATCAAGGAGGCGCGAAAGCAATTTGAGATCGTCGTTGCTTGCCCGGAAGGCTCCAGTCCGCAATTTCTAAGGTTTCTCGATGACCTCGACGTTCGTTATGAGCTTTTCCCGACTCATGTTGACACTCGGTCGGCCACAACTCTAACGATCAAGGTCGAACGTCATATTACAAAGTTCAGAAACGAGTACGAAATGCTGCGGCATATTGAGAAGATCGGTCTGGAAAACGCGATCGTCCACATAGAGATCCTTCCGCACCAATCTCTTAGTTCATTGGTATGGCTATGCCTAAAGACGCGGGTTTTCGTAACTTCGCACAACGCAATGGCGCCGGCGCCGTACCTACGAGAAAAACTATGGAAACTAAAATGCCGGGCGATCTCGCACTTCAAAACGTTCAACGTGCTGTGTTCGAACGAGGACGCGAAGAGTTACTTTGGTCGCTATTATTCAAGCGCGGTGAATGACAGAACCGAGGTCACCTACACAAGCATTAACCCTCCGGAAATAGACGAAGCATTGTCGTCAGACATGGAAAGGCAAGCATTGTGTCAACAGTTTGGCCTGTCGTCCGACGGCTTCAATGTCCTCGCCGTTGGGCAGTTCATTGATCGAAAGGGTCGATGGACATTTCTTGAAGCCGCAAAACGAGTGTTGGCTGATCATCCCGATGTGCAGTTTATTTGGATGACGCCAACATTGCCTGATGAAACGGACGTACGCCGGATCAACAGCGGCGGCTTGGGAGATTCATTTAAGATCCTCTTATCGTCGAATGTCGGAAGTAATCGGAAGGACATACTAAGATTTTTCCGCATTGCAGACACGTTTGCACTCCCCAGCTTTGTTGAGGGGCTTCCGATTGCTTTACTAGAAGCAATGGCACTCGGGATCCCGAGTATTTCGACAAATGTTAACGGAATCCCGGAAGCAGTGAAAAACGGAGAAACCGGACTGCTTGTTGAGGCAGGCGATGCAGGTGCACTCGCCGCCGCAATTGTTAGATTCAAAACCGACGCTGCTCTTCGTCTGCTGATATCAAAAAACGGACGGTCATTTGTTATCAAGCACTTTGATGAGCGCGTCGCGGCACGCACCGCAGTACGGGCGTACCAAAGAGCATTGTTTTCCTAAGCATGGACACGAACCACGGATCTGCCAGCATCTCAAGAAACGTCGTTTACGGGTTCACGACGTGGTTGCTTCCGATCATTCTCGGGTTCATTGCAACACCTGTCATTGTTCGTTCGCTCGGCAATCACGAGTACGGGATTTACGCCCTGGTACTTGGATTCATTGCATATTCATTTAATTTCAATCTTGGCCGCGCGATAACCAAATATGTCGCCGAATACCGGGCTTCGGGCGACACTCATAAGATCCGCGATATCATCTCAGCAACACTCGTTGCAAATATCGCGTTGGGGCTTTTGAGCCTCTTGATTATTGTCATCTTGTCCGAATCGCTGGTAACTCAAGTTTTTCAGCTCGCAGGACCGGACGTCGAAACTACCGTCACCGCGCTGAGGATCTCGGCATTAGTTGTATTCGTCCTCATAGTTACACAGGTGTTCAATGCCATTCTTCAAGGGCTGCACCGGTTTGACGTATTCTCAAAACTGCAGAATGCCAATAGCATACTCCTGTTGATCGGGAATTTGTTTCTCGCGATCAACGGTTTTGGGCTCCTTGCGCTCCTGTATTGGAGTTTGGCCGCATCGGCCGTCGCGTGCGTTTTTGCATTTTTTGCGACGAGACGACTCTTGCCCGAATTTCAGATATCACTCCGCTTCAGTTCCGGTGCCTTGACCAGGGTTCTGCGTTACAGCGCAGGTGTTGCGGGTTACCAACTGATCGGTAACGCGCTTTTATTGTTTGAACGCGGATGGATCACTTCGAAGCTTGGCACCGAAAGCCTCACCTACTATGTCGTGCCGATGTTGCTTGCTCTGAATATACACAGCCTTGTCGGAAGCCTGACACTGGTTATTTTTCCTCTGGCAAGTCAAATGGAAAACGAGCGCGCAAAGCTTTATGCGTTGTACAAGCGTTCCACTCGTGTCGTCGGCGCTCTTGTTGCCTTTATGGCAATTACAATGATAGTTGTAAGTGAAATACTCCTTACTTTGTGGATAGGGCCTGACTTCGGATCCAATTCCGCCGAACTGCTGGTTTTGCACACGCTGACTTTTAGTTTCGCGGCCGTTTTTATAATTAGTTTTCAGGTAGCAGAAGGCTTGGGATTTCCGGGGTTTAATTTCGCAGCTACATTGCTCTCATTTATGATCTGCATCCCGGCAATGGTCCTTTTATCGCCTGATTTTGGAAACCTCGGTGTGGCAGCAGGAAGGCTCCTTGGGTTTTTCGCAATGTTTTTATCAACATTTTATCTGCAAAAATGGGCATTCGGCACGATGGAGCCGAGATTTTGGATCGAGTTGATCGCCAGCCTGCTTATCGCAGGCGGGGCCGCGGCGGCAGCAGAATACTTTACCGTTTACGCTTTGCCCATATCGTGGATATCATTGACACTCGCGATCGCTATCGGTTTTGCTACCTATATCGCATTACTATTCCTGATCGGCTTCTTTACGCCGGAAGATCGCGTGTTATTCCTTCGAGCCTTTCGGCGATAGCTTTCATAACGATGAACAAGACAGCTTTGGTCAATTTTTGATAAAATCGAAGATTGCTTTTCGTGATATTAACAGGCAATGTGCTTTTCGCTGCCTGACGGGGAAATTTCCACTGTGAGTGAAAACTTCGAACTGGTTCAGCGAATTGAATTTATTAGGGAGGCTTCCACCGGAAAAAAGGTTTTGCATCTTGGTTGCACTAATCACCCTTATACAAAAGAGGCGATAGAAAACAATATGCTCCTCCATCTTGAGCTTGAAAAGATCTGCAGGGAACTTTACGGGTTCGATTTTGATCAGGAGGGTCTTGATGCCCTTAGGAATGCCGGCGGACGGAATCTTTATAAGGCTGATTTGGAAAAACTTGACGATGTGCCGATCGACGAAAAGTTTGAGGTCATTATCGCCGGCGAAATGATCGAGCACCTCTCGAACCCGGGTTTATTCCTTCGCGGTATAAAGCGCTTTATGACCGACGAATCGTCGCTTGTTATTACAACGATCAACGCTTACTGCGCGATGCGGATGCTGATCTATGGGCTTAGGGGTAATAGAGGCAGTATCGAACCCGTTCATCCGGATCACGTGGCATATTACTCGTATCAAACGTTGAAATTGGCCCTTGAACGTGAAGGGCTCGATGTTAAGACATTTCGTTTTTATGATATCGGAGTTGAGCATAGGCCTTTTAATCGATGGTTTTACAATATTTTCAATGACGTATGTGTCAGGATCTCGCCTCAGCTCAGCGACGGGATAATCGCAGTGGTTGGTTTGAAGTAGATGTCCATTTCGAGAGCGTACAATTCCTCGGCCATTCCTAAAAAGGAACCGAATTTCATCTTCGCCATTGCCTTTATATGGGGACTCGTTGGTGTGGTGATCCTTTCGATTTTCTTGAGTGAGGTCGGCTTCACCGATTCGCTTAGCAAGTTTTATTTGCTTCCATGGTGCTTCGCAACCGCGGCGGTCCTCCTCTCCCCAAGTATCTACCTGATCTACAAGCGCCGGTTTGAACCGTTTCACCCCTTGGTATTTCCGGTTTGGATCTACTTTTTCCCGGGTTTTGTCGTCGGCGGCATTGTTCTCTCAATGGGTCTCTCAAACCCCTATTTTTTGACATTTGTTCAGGACGCCGAGAACGACCTTCCGCTTACCCTTGCATACGTCATGATAGGCTTCGCCGGGTTGACCATCGGGTTTATTATCCCGTATGGAAGACGCATCGGCGCGATGATCGGAAACTGGCTTCCCGCCGCCGATTGGAAAACCGATCAGGTGCCGTTTCCAACGTTGTTTTTGCTGATGCTGGGAATAGCAAATACGATATTGGGATTCGTCCAAGGTATTCTCGGATACCAGCATATTAATTTAGAAGAGCGCGGCGCGTTCGACGGAATAGTGTTTCTAATGTCGCTGTTTTGGCAGGAAGCGACGTTTCTCTTGTGCCTATATCTTTTCCGGTCGAAGCGGATGACGGTTTTCAATGTATTAGTGACGGTCGTTGTCTTCCTGACTGCGTTTACAAGATCGGCATTCCAGGGAAATCGTGGAAGTTTGCTTTCCATGTTTGTCCTGGTTTCTTTTGCTTACGTTCTCTCAGGTAAGAAGATATCCATTAAACATTACTCCGCCGGCGCTGTGATCGTGACCCTTGCCATTATAATTGGGATGGTTTACGGCACTACTTTTCGTAATATCAAGGAAACGGAGGCACAGGTTGGGATCGGCGATTACGTCGAGGTTGTCGGAAAAACTTTCGACACGTTGGCTGCCAAAGGTATCGGTTCAAGCCTTGATACTGGCTTTACTGCACTAACGGAACGTATAGAAGCCGTAAGTTCGCTCGCCGTCGTTGTTTCAAATTACGAGGCGCTGGCTCCGTATGAAGAGGCATGGGGTATCAACAATAACATTATGATCGATACCGTTGTCTTCTTTATTCCTCGAATTGTTTGGCCGGATAAGCCCGTGGGCATTGAACCTCACCGCTATGGCGATCTGTATTTCAATTACGGCGAGAATTCCTTCACCATGACGCCGATGGGTGATCTGCTTAGAAATTTTGGCCCGATCGGCGTGCCCTTGGGAATGATCCTTCTTGGATTTTTGATACGTGTCATATACGCGGCTCTCGTCGAGAACCGGGAATTTTCCTTTTGGCGGGTGACTCTCTTCTATATGCTGTTCGTCTCGATCTCGTTTGAGGGCTCATTTAGTCTCATCGTCCCGACCTTGTTCAAGTTCGGAACCTTTTCGGTCATCGGACTGCTTATAGTTGCTTTTTTTATCGGTACCGGGAAAGGTGTCGTAAATTCTCGACGACCTGTTTGATCTATTGAAATGGAAAAGATCGTTTTCACAAATGGATGTTTCGATATCATTCATCCCGGACATATTGCGCTTCTCGAAGAGGCAAAGCGTCTTGGAACAAAACTTATTGTAGGTATCAATAGCGACGCATCGGTGCGAGCGATAAAGGGCCCCGAACGCCCAATAATGTCGGCATCCGAGCGTGCCTCGATCCTTCGCGCCCTAACCTCCGTCGACGAGGTTCGGATATTTGACGAAACCACGCCCGAGAATCTGATTCGCGAGATCATGCCTGATGTCCTTGTTAAGGGAGGCGATTGGGGTCAGGACGAGATAATTGGGGCTGACTTAGTTATTGGGAACGGCGGTCG
>JBAUGL010000123.1:0-24894 GCA_049679665.1 Pyrinomonadaceae bacterium
CCGCTCATATTCTTTTTAGTAAGTCTGTTTGGGATCGTTCTGGAATCGACAGAAGGCCTTCAGCACTCACTCTTCTCCTTTCTTCTTCAGATACTACCGCCGAGCGCCTTTACTCTTGTTCGAAAAACCATTGAGGAGATCGTCGATTCTAGTTCAGGCGGAAAGCTGACCGTGGGTCTGTTGGTAACTTTTTGGTCCGCTTCGGCCGGCGTTGACAGTGTTCGGACTGCCTTGAACGCCGTTTACGGGTTGAACGAAACTCGTTCGTGGTGGAAGACAAAATCTCAATCGATCCTATTGACGTTCGCGGTTGTTCTTCTCACCGGAATCACGCTTGCCGTGGTGTTTTACGGATGGCAAATGGTTGAATACAGCATTAGAAGTATTGGCTGGCAAGTCAGTTCGCCCCTGGTACTTGTTTCTATCCAGTGGGCGGCGATCATTGCGCTGCTCGTCCTGGCATGTGAGATCTTTTTTAATCTGGTACCCAATTTCCGCGAGCTCAAATGGAAATGGATAACGGCCGGTTCGATCGTGTCAATAATACTTTGGATCCTGTTTACTGGCGGGTTCAGGCTATACCTTCAATACTTTAATTTGTACAGCAAAACCTATGGCTCACTTGGCGCGGTCATCATCTTAATGCTCTGGCTTTATCTAACGGCACTCGCCCTGATGATCGGCGGCGCAATTAACTCAGTCCTTCAAGAATTCTCGTCCGAGACGCCGGACCGTGTTACCGAGAATTGATCTAAGTTGAATGTCGCTGTGGGCGTAACGGAACTTCCCACAGCGACATACCTCTTTTAGGTTCAAAAACGAACGCTGCCGTCCGCCAAGGCCACATTTATTCCGTTCAAATGCCTCGCGTCAGCTCGCGTAAACGATTCGTGTATGAGAGAGTCAACTATTTCCCGATACTCGGAAAGATACCGAAGCTTCGTCGTCAAATCGCCGCGCGCTTCTGCCAATTCGGCCCTTACGAGTTTTTTGCACAGTTGGACGGCCGCCTTTGGATCCGATACTAAGTGCTTCGTCGCCCGGCAAAGGCCGGCATACGTGAATATATGGTCACCCGAAGCCGGCGGTTGCGGCGCCACAATATTCCGATCGTTGAAAATAGTTTCACTCTGTTCGTCGAGCTTTAATTCAAAGTTCACCGTTCGGAGAAAGGCACGTAACGGGCCCCCAAGTGCTGGATCAAATTCACCCGGATCATTAACAAACGACCGGAATTCTCCCAAATCGACTTCTCCATCGTAATCGGAGTCAAACCTCCGGATCACCTCGGCCTGATTCGCTGATGAATCGACAAACTCGCGAACTTGACCGACGACTTCCGGATCAAGGCTAAGCAAATAACCCACCGTTTGCACGCCGTTTGTATAGATCGTGTCAAGGGCCTTCTGGCGAGCGGCATCGGCCCCCGGGGTCGGAGCATTCAGTATCTGCGGTTCCAGCCGCGGATCACGATCTTGCAGTATAACAACCGTAGTCGATCCTGTAATACCCGGGAAAGTCGGTTCCCCTTCAACCCGCAATTGACCGGGTTCCCCAGGTACAATAGCGAACCAATAGCCATCTTTCTGTCCCGCGCCAACTTCCGCATCCAGCGTACACAGTGTAGGGTTCCGTTTACAGAAATCTTCGAGCGCTGCCATCGATGTTGGAAATTCACCGTTGGTGTTGTTGTAGCCGTGCGAGGCCAGGCCGATTTGTTTTAAGTTGTTCTGACACTGCACACGTGCAGCGGCTTCCCTGACTTTTTGGACGGCGGGCAGCAGAAGGCCGATCAATATTGCAATAATTGCGATGACTACTAGTAATTCGATCAAAGTAAAGCCACTGGTTCCCTCCTCTTTTCGTTTATTTGGCCCCTGAACGTTCAGTCTCTGGACATCAATTCCGGTCGTTTCAAATATTTCTCGATACATAAATCCTTCTCCCAAAGTTAAATCTTTATTCGTCGGCTAATGCAATGGTCTCGCCGCGAACCTTAATTTTCAATTGGCCACTTTTTTGGCCAGAGCGAAGACGAAAACTCTGCCAAGCGTTTGCCGATTGACACTTAAATTTGTGCGGCATCACGGAATCTTAGTGACTTCCAACATCTCATTAATAAATGTTATGATTCCTACGGACAACGATCGCGCTAAATGCCTATGTCATTAATGCTTAAGGAGATAGCGGAACAGCCCCAGGTTTTGGAACGCACAATTGCGGGAGAACGGGAAAAGGCTGAAAGAATAGGCACATTTCTACGTGGACGGGACATCGACCTTATAGTGCTTGTCGCGCGCGGGAGCTCCGACAATGCGGCGTTATTTGGGCGATATCTTCTCGAGGTCACCACGGGAATACCAGTTTCGCTATCCGCGCCCTCAGTCTATACCCTTTACAACGCGAAGCTCCGACTTAACCGTGCGTTGGTGATCGGTGTTTCACAGTCAGGCGAGGGAGAGGACATAAACCTTGTTCTTGAACAGGCTAAAATCGCCGGCGCGTATACACTCTCGATCACGAACGAGGCGAATTCGACAATGGCGGGAATCGCCGATGAAATGCTTTTGATCCACGCCGGACGAGAACGATCGGTTGCGGCGACCAAGACTTATACCGGTCAGATGCTTCATTTTTATATGCTTGCATCTGCACTGGCTGGTTCGAAGATCGAATATGAGCGAATCCCCGAATTTACCGCAAGAGCGCTGGAAACACAGCAGGTGGTCGATGGAATGGTCGAACGATACGCGTTCATGGAGAATTGCGTAGTTGTCGGGCGCGGGTTGAATTACGGCAATTCGTACGAACTCGCATTGAAGTTAATGGAGACTTGCTACGTCGTTGCCGAACGATTTTCGTCCGCCGACTTTTTTCACGGTCCGCTTGCGATAGTGGAACGACGATTTCCGGTGATCCTATTTGCGCCGAAAGGCATCACCTCTAAGGGCAGCACCGAACTTTTGGGACGCCTGCACGAACTTCACGCTGATTGCCTTTCCATAACAAATGACCGACAGGTCGCACAAGCCTCGCCGAGGCACATTTTTCTACCTCCGGAGATCGACGAGTTGCTTTCTCCGATCCCCTTTATTGTCCCTGCTCAACTGTTTGCCGCCCTCCTCTCCGCGGCCAAGGGGCTTGACCCAGATGCACCTCGATCACTTTCAAAGGTTACGAAGACGATTTGACGCAAACTCAACGGCGAACGGAACCATCACCCAAATCGGCGCAACGACCCGAATATTGCCGTAAGCCTTGCGTGCGTAAGCCTTTTACGATAACCTCGTTCTTTTACTTTACTCTCGAAACAATTATTTTTCGTTCTTTCGGAGGCTTCTGTGCAAGGATCGTTTAGGTACCCATATTCCGCATTATTTGTATTCGGTTTGATCATCACCGGCGTGTTTTTTGTCGGCAGCAATTTCAATTCCTTCGCTGGCCCGCCTACTTACTGGATAACGGTCGATGAAAAAGAGCTTTCCCATGTAACAGCGGCCGCAAGTTCTCGCGGTGACGGTTTCAAAGCGAATATTCTCGAACGACGGGGCGGGATCGCGATTTTGAAACTCGACGAGATCGAAATGCTCAAACTCTCGCGAGGTATGCATTCGGAATTCCACAAGTGTTCGGGCTTCATGAGCCACACGAGCTATGAACAAGCGTCAACGGCGATCGCTGAAAGCCTAGAATCCTCACCCGATACTCAATCGATTACGTATACGATAAACAATAGTGAAATAGTAGAGCCGATGACGGTCGCGGCCCGCGAATGGCAAGTGAGGCAAACGATCCAGGATCTGTCCTCCCTACCCACCCGTCATCACGCCCAACAGGGCGGCCTGGACGGGGCCAACATGATCCTCTCAAAATGGCGTGGGATGGCCGGAGCGCGATCAGATATCACCGTCGAGACCTATGCCCATTTCGATCCCGCGGGAAACCAGATAACGCCGCAACCCTCGATCATTATGACGATTCGCGGCACGCATCAGCCTGATGAATATGTAATAATCGGCGGGCACCAGGACTCCATTAACCCAGTAAACGGCCCCTCGTCTCCAGCGCCCGGGGCGGATGACGACGCATCCGGTATCGCAAGCATAACCGAGATCATACGTGTCATCACATCGACGAATTTTCGGCCGGAACGAACGGTTCAATTCATGGCGTATGCCGCGGAAGAGGTCGGTTTGCGGGGTTCACAGGACATCGCAGAACAATATAGAACCGATAATATAAACGTCGTTGGCGTTCTTCAATTGGATATGACCAATTTCAAAGGTGCGTCATCAGACATTACGTTAATGACGGATAACACGAACTCGGCGCAAAATCAGTTCGTACGTGGTTTATTGACCAGTTATCAGTCTACACTCGTTGTAATTGAAAGCATTTGCGGCTATGGCTGCTCCGATCACGCATCATGGCACGCCAAGAATTATCCGGCTTCGATGCCGTTCGAAGCGAAGTATCCCGAGGAATACAATCACGCTCTTCACACCGCGAACGATACTTTGGCTACGTCGGGCGGAAATGCTAACCACGCACTTAAGTTCACGAAACTAGGAATTACTTTCGTCGGTGAACTCGCAAAAGGGTCGTTTGTCAATCCCACGGTACCGATGGATGCAAAGTACGATTTCGACGGCGATGGCAAATCGGATATCAGTGTTTATCGTCCTGAGAACGGAATTTGGCATCTAAATATGTCGCAGAATGGCTATACCGCGTTCCCGCTCGGCAACGCGACGGATCAGATCGTGCCTGCCGATTATGATGGCGACGGGAAAACTGATACCGCCGTTTTTCGCAATGGTATTTGGGAGGTGATTCGCTCAACACAAGGATATACGTCGTTTCGTTTCGGACAAGCTGGAGATATCCCGCAACCCGAAGACTACGATGGCGACGGAAAAGCGGACCCGGCCGTTTTTCGCCCTTCAACCGGGCGATGGTATACGCTCCGCAGTTCTGAAGGCTGGATAGAATTTACGTTCGGTCTCAACGGAGATAAACCGGTTGCCGCCGATTTTGACGGGGACAGAAAGGCCGACGCAGCTGTTTATCGTTCCGGTGTTTGGCACGTATTGTGTTCCACGGCCGGTTACAACGTAGTACAGTTCGGACTTTCGGGAGATATTCCCGTGACCGGAGACTTCGACGGCGACGGCAAGTCGGACCGATCAGTATACCGAAACGGCATTTGGTACCATTGGGGATCAATTAACGGATTTTCGGCCTATCAGTTCGGCATAGCGAGTGACATACCCTCATCAGCCGATTTCGACGGCGATGGCAAATCCGATGCGGCCGTGTACCGAGACGGGCTTTGGTATATATTTTCTGCCGCGAGCGGGTCATTCCGCGTTGAGCGTTTCGGATTAAGTACCGATAAACCGGTCGAAGCCGCTTATAATCAATAACGGAATAAAAGTACCGGAATTGCTTTGGTCGGGCAACTCTCAGGCGCAGCTCGTGATGAGCCTAAAGGTTTCGAAATTCTTCTTCTTACTGCTGATCGTATCGATTCCTCTTGTTCGTCCATTTAACGTCGAACTTTTCGGTCTGCTCGTTCCTTTTACGGATTTCATTTTCCTGGTTTCAGCCGCTTTTTGGCTGATTTCCTTCTGTCAGGGCAACGTATCACTTAAGTGGAACCCGATATATGCGTTTATCGGGTTTTATGCGATTGCGTTCGCTTTATCAACCATTGCCTCAAACGATCGGCTCACTAGCTCCTATAAACTCCTTGGAGAGATATACCTCTTTGGACTGGCGATCTTGACTTTCAATATCGCACACGAGCGAGGCTTTTTTAGGCTGATCGCAGTCGCGTGGGGCGTCGGCACAGGGCTGACGATCCTAGCCAGTTTTACCGGCATCATTCTGTTTTATGCGGGCCTCGATAGTCAATCTACGAATTACCTTCTGTCGCATTTCGGCAGCCTGCCGCGTGGAAATTACCCGAGAATTCGAGCACTTTTCGCAAACGCGAATATGATGTGCAATTTTTTGAATGTGAGTTTGATGCTTATCTTGATCGCTCGACGGGCCGGCTGGTTTGGACAGATCACGTCACTACTCTTGAGTGCGGGAACATGGATAGCGGCTTTTTTTACATTCTCTGCGGGACTCGGTGGAATGATCGTGGCTGTCGCTCTTTGGTTTCGGCCGATCCTTCTATTCAGGGGTCGTCCGATATTGTCAAAGGTCGTTCTTATAGCCGGAACCGTCTTGGCGACCGGGGCTATTGGACTTACTCTCGTCTCAACCGATACCGAAAACACCGCGATAGGCCTTGACGTCCCGTTCGTCGGTATTACCCTCGAACCGTCGTCTCGTGTCCTTATTTGGCATAACTCGATAGAAAGATTTTATTCGAATCCGTTTTTTGGAAACGGAGTTGGATTGGCAGCTGCTTCCACTGAATACACAACACTATCGGGCGAAAAGCAAATCCTGACTGACGCCCATAATATGTGGTTAAATGTGGCCGGACAGGCCGGTTTGTTCGGCCTTTCGGCGTTCGTATTATTGATGGCCTACGTTTTCTCAAAATGCAGATTCAACCCCGCACAGGACGGCACGAACGAAATGATCAGGCTCGGACTGTCGTGCGCGTTTGCAGGCACCGTTCTGTACCAGGGATTATTCGGTTCGTTCGAAGATGCAAGACATTTTTGGATTCTCATTGGTCTTGCGAGCGCAAGTGGCGAGATTGATGGGTCGGACAAATCTATATCAAAAATCGATGCTTGAAAAGAGTCCAAACGACTTTAATCCCATCCCTCCATTTGATCTTCTTTCCCTCTAACTGTGTCCGCGGCCTATATGTCACGGGAACTTCGAGGATCTTATATCCTCGCGACGCGATCTGGGCCGTGATCTCCGCATCAATCTCAAACCGATTTGCAGCTAACACGAGCTCTTTTGCGATCTCGGATGTAAAGACCTTGTAAGCAGTCGCCATGTCAGTCAATCTGGTTCCGAACAATAAGTTCGTCTGGGCAGTCAGAATATAGTTTCCTAACCGACGGGTCAATGGGACCGAATTTTTCTGTAAGAAGCGTGATCCGTAGGTCACCATCGTGTTCCCGTCAAGAATTGGTTGGATGAGTTTTCGAAGCTCACCAGGGTCAAGCTCTAAATCGGCGTCCTGGATCAAAATGAGATCGCCGCGCGCAAGCGTAAGTCCAATTCGGACAGCCGCCCCTTTGCCAATATTCACCGGAGACATATACGTATGTCGAATTTTCGCACGGCTGGGATGAATAGCTTCGATCGTTCCGTCGGTTGAACCATCGTCAACGACAATAATTTCTTTTTCGACCGATAATTCGACAGCCGATACCTTCTCGATCACCTCGCCGATCGTCGATTTTTCGTTATATACAGGAATGATTACGGAGAGCAGCAAGTATGGAGGCGACATTTATAGTGAACTAATCCAGCGCGCGGAGTAAAGCCTCGCGCATTTCACCTGCGGTTCTCCACCGCAGTTCCACCTGCTTAGCCAAAGCAGTTTCGATCACAGCGGATACCCGAATTGGAACCTCTGGAACTCTCGTTGCGATGGGCACGATCGGTTTCTCAAAAATGGCTTTTACAGTTTCGGAAATTCCGGCCTTCGGGCTAATATCCAAAGCGTGAGCGCCTGTCAGCAGACTGTAGGCCGTCATACCGATCGCATAAATGTCAGAAGGGGGTCTAACCTCCTTAAAATCGCGAACCTGTTCAGGAGGCATATATGCGATCGTTCCCGCAACATCACCGACCATTGTCACGCCGCTCATACCGGTTTGCTTAAAACTCTTCGACAGCCCGAAATCGGTGAGTTTGGCAATATAGTTCGGAAACCGCCCATCCACAAGAATATTCTGTTCTTTTATGTCGCGATGAACGAAACCGAGCCCATGCGCGAAGTCCAGCGCGGCCAGTGTTTGTTCGATAATCTTCACGACCTCCTGATATGTCAGTTTCCCACCGTGGTTCTTGGCCAATTTAGCCGCGTCCGGACCTGAAATATACTCAGTGACCAAATAAACGAGTCCATTATATGTGCCATGCTCGATATAGCCCACAATATTCTTGTGCTGCAGCGAGGCTGAAACCTCGATCTCTCTCAAAAAGCGTTTCAGCGACTGTTCACTAACCGCAACCTCGGGAAGCAAAGTCTTAATTGCGACGGCTCGTCCGTCGCGCTCCGAACGCGCAAGCATTACGCTGCCCATTCCCCCTTGGCCAAGCACGCGGATCATCTGAAAGTGAGGGATAGGTTGAGGATTTTTCTTTAGTAGCTCACGGCAATTATCGCAAACGTATGTAAGCTTCGCGTCGGGATGCGATGCTTCCGCCTCAGCGAGGGCGCCGCAATTTAGGCACTGGATCGTGATCAACGACGGCTCGGTTTTACTTAGGCCCGGCGATATCAATCCGGCACTGTCGGTCGCGGTTACTTCAACTTCGAGTACCGTTTCGCCACCCTGGATACGATCCCCATTCTTTAAATGGGCAGTTTCGACCCTTATGCCGTTTACAAATGTGCCGTTAGTTGAACCGAGGTCACGAAGAAAACACTGTGGCGGAGCAATTTCGAGAATGCAGTGATGACGGGAAAAAAAACGATCGTGCGGCAGACAGAAGTGCGCGTCCTCACTTCGCCCGATCATAAATGTTTCGTGTTGTTCGAACGTGAAGACTCGGCCGATCTGAGGCCCTGCCGCCACGTGTAATGTTACACGCATCCGTTAGATTATAAAAACTTTGGGTCTAACCTGCCATTATTCCAACCATAATAAAGATCAGAGCCGCTAGAAAGCTTATGATTCCAAGCACCATTCCGCCGATCGCCATGCCTCGGCCGCCGTAGCGTGCTGAATCCTTGTCCGCATTGCTCATTCCTATATAGCCAGTGATCAGCGCAGCTGCGCCAAAAGGTATTCCGCCCCAGCAGCACACTGAAACGAACCCTAGAATGCCGAGAACAAGTGAGATCGTTGGGAGCGTTTGATCGCTGCCGCTTTGTATCAATTCCGGATACCGAGGCTGTTGAATATTGGGCGACTGGCTATGCCACGGCGAGATCGGCTCCGAGGGCGGCCATGCTGTTGGGCTGGTAACCCTCGACGGATCCATCATTATTGTTGGCGGCGATTCGTCGAATGGCCTCGACGTTCCGCCTTGCGACATTGGCAGTGGAGCGTCGCCATCGAAACCAGTCAGAAGTTCACCGTCATTGAGGCAAAAATTAAGATCGTTATCGATGTATGTTTGCCCGCACCTGGAACATCGTTTCATAAATTCATACTCTTACGTATTTTGGACCATCTTGACCGGTGAATCCTTCCCGCAATCATCATGAACCGTCCATAAAGCAGCGCCAGCGTCCATTATACGCATCGCCGGAATGAAAGACGAATCTATCGAAAACTTCAGATGTTCGGTTAAGACATGCTGGCACCACATCGGCCACAAAACTTGATGTGAGGGGGATAAGCGCCGCCACATCTGCCGCAAACCCGTTCAGCCTGCGGCGGTAGACCTCGCGGTGCGCTAGCGAACTCAAATTGCGAGCCGATCGCGGGATCGGTATCGAGGGACCGGATATTCGTGCCGCATCGGCCGCAGAATTTAGAGTTTTGCGGCAGCGAAACCGAACAGCTGGGGCAAGGGAAGGTGCCACCGGGGCCACCGGGACTCACGCGTACAAATGAGCGTCCGCCACAACGTCCGCAAAATTTAACGCCCTCGGCAAACCGTGAAGTGCAGTTCGAACAGGCTACGATCTCCGGAATTAGGCTTGATTCCGCGGAGCTGCTTGGCTGTGATGAAGACGGCTGACTCCCGGACGTGTGCATCCGTTTGAGCTGCGCCTGTATTACCTGTTCGTTGGTGCCTTCTTGGATCTCAATAAGACGCTCATCGTCACGTTCGCCGGGTTTCGAAACGCGCAGAATATGTTGGCCCGCCGGCACATCAGACAAGACAACACGCCCCGAGCTGCCAATACTTCCCTTTCGTTCATCATCAACATATACTTCCGCGTTAACGGGAGCTAATATCACCAGGCGCGACGTACCGATCCGTCTGTTCTCATCGACATCTTCGGCGGCAGCCTCCAGTTCCGTGATCCAATCCGAAACGGATGCCGGACGGTTCTTCGCCTCGATCTCCAGAGCGCGCATTATGACACGTTCGACATCGGCTGGCAGATCCGTGCGCAGGGTGGATAATGCTGCGGGTTTGTGCATGATCTTTTGCATTATCAGCTGCATCAGATCACCAGTGAATGGCGTACGGCCGCCAAGCATCAAGTAAGCGATCGTTCCGAGCGCGTATAGGTCAGCTCTAACATCCACACCCATTTCCGGCTGCATCTGCTCCGGCGACATAAATTCCGGCGTCCCGATTATGCCGCGCGACGATGGTGTAGCGTTTGATGTCGCGTCCGTTACTGTTTGATTGACGATCTTTGCAAGACCGAAATCGCCAACCTTTACAAAGCCTTCGGTACCCCGACCTTTCTGCATTATAAAAATATTGGCAGGTTTAAG
This sequence comes from Pyrinomonadaceae bacterium, assembly GCA_049679665.1. GTDB lineage: Bacteria > Acidobacteriota > Blastocatellia > Pyrinomonadales > Pyrinomonadaceae > OLB17. The sequence continues at coordinate 10,557 of JBAUGL010000123.1, forward strand.
ATCACGGTGAAGTATGCCGATATCGTGCGCCGCGTCCACGCCGTCCGATATCTGGCGCAGAAGCCGAACTGCCCGCCGAACAGGAAGTGTTCCTTCCCTGCGCAGCAATTTATGTAATGTCTCGCCCTCGACGTACTCCATCACAAGGAAAAATATCCCGTCGGAAGTTTCGCCAAAATCGGTTACGCTTACGGTGTTAGGATGCTGGATCGACGCGGCTGCCTGGGCCTCACGTTCAAACCGCACTATCGCCTCGCCTTCCTGAAGATCGTCGCTGTTAAGGATATCCTGACGGACGGTCTTGACTGCTACGAGCCGGGTATCGAATTTTTTGTCCCGCGCCAAATATACCTGCCCCATCGCGCCTCGACCAAGGCGTTTCTCGAGCTCGTATCGGCCCGATATGAGCTGTGGTCCGGGTAGCGAGACTCGCGTCGGTGATTGATCGACCGGGCAGTTTTCGACCGAATCCTCAAAGCACGACTCACATATTGGGCACTCTTTCATCGTTTCCTTTTCAAACGTCCCCTTGAAATACTAATCAAGAACGTACCCGCGCCGCGAATTTTGCGGCTTGGACAATGATTTTCTTTATTGCTATAATCCCTTTTGCTTTGGGTCGTTAGCTCAGTTGGTAGAGCAGCGGACTCTTAATCCGCGGGTCGCAGGTTCAATCCCTGCACGGCCTACCAAATCAAAATAAGACGCCGCTTACAACCCGTAACCGGCGTTTTTTATCGACGTTAAACTTGATCTCGCCATTTCAAAACTTCTTCCCGCAGGATCGGATTTTGCTGGAAACTGCCGGTTTGACCTTGGGCGGCAGTCGCTCGCTGGATGTGCCAGTAGCTCAATCCGAGATTTCCTATCGCTCTTAGGTAGCGGCTTCGGGCCTTGAACTTTCCGTCGAATAAGCCGCCCAGAAGCCACCCTGAACTCTTGAATGCGGAGGTTGCGGTAGCGACATGGGCCTGCGGAATGAGCCCCCGAGCAACGTCGATAGCCAGCATATCTTTAAGGATCTTGTTTTGCCGATACATAATGTAAAAACTGAAGCCGACAAACAACAGAAAGAACGGTATCTCCAGTATCAGATAACCGATCAAGAACCCTTCTAACCCAGCCAATACAGCCATTCCGTTCCAAATTGCGTGTAGAGTAACCGCGGCAATATACCCGATCACTGGCAATATCAACCTGACAGCAATATTGTGTGATTCGCGGGCGATTCCGCAGCCGATCCCGGTCATAGATGTGAACGTGACGTGGGCAAATGGCGACAGAATACCGCGCATAAAGAAAACGGCGATCAGTCCGCCGGCGCCGAGCTCGCCAAGTGCCTGCCCGTAATACATCACGTTCTCCACCGTCGCAAATCCGAGCGCGATAACACCAGCGAATACAATGCCATCCAGAATATCGTCAAAATACCGGCGAAAGAAGACCAAGAGAAGAATTAGGCCTAACCCTTTCGATCCCTCTTCGAAGATGGGCGCTGAAAAAACAGCGGCAATTGCGGGCCCGAATAAAACCGCAAGTGCAGTGTTGATCACAAAAGACACAATAACTGCAACAAGAGCGCCCCAAGCGAACGCGAGAGCCAGCAGCCAGATCGGCTCAGGGTCATAACGATCAAGCCAGATCAACGGCAGAACGTAAAGCACCGCCGGAACGAACGCGACAACCGCGGCGATAATAGCGGGAATAATTCCGACGCTGAGGAATATCAACGCGATCACTATCAGCGACATAAAGACGATCGCAAATATCGTGACACTGATTCCAATATACCTGCCAGAGCCTCCTGGCGCAGGCGCGGCGACCGGCTCCAGATGCCCAAGACCAATGTGGGCGATCGAATTCTGCACGCCCTCCGGTTGGTTCATCGCAATTTCCTCGAACCGTTGAACCTGTTCGGCCCGAAAACTCTCCTGTGCCTGAAACGGTGCCTGAAATGGTGTTGCGTTGCTAATTTGAACTTCTGCGATAACTCCGTTCGAACCGAACTGCACGGTATCGCCCGACTGAAGTTTAACGGACTGTACCCGCTGGCCGTTCACGATCGTACCGTTCATACTCTGATTATCCGTGATGTAAAATCCGTCCGCTTTCGCTTCAATGAACGCGTGCTGTTTTGAAGCGATCCTTTCGGATAACGGGTCGAACCGAATACTGCATACCTCACTCCGGCCGATCGTCAAAAATCCGCCCTCTAGATCAAAACGCTGTCCGGCAAGTGACCCCGAATTAATAACGATTTGAAGTTTCATAATGGAATCATAAATTCAAAAAGCTCAAAGTCAAGTTTGATCGACTTTGAGCTTTTTTGCGAACATACCTAGATATCTAATCCGGCTGTACAGATGATGGCGAGGGTTCATCGTCGGAAAGGCCAAATTCCCTAATGATCGTGTTCCCGTTGGAACTGTTGATATGGTACCAAGTGCGTGTTGAGGGGCGGAAAACGGAAGCATCGGACTTCCCATCGCCATCATGGTCCGCCGGTATCGGAAGATCGTCAGAAAGACCGAACTGAAATCCTGAAAACGCTCCATTTGCGGAATTCAATATGTACCACAGACCGGTAGAAGGTCTAAAGACAGCAGGATCGGCTTTGCGGTCCCCATCGAAATCGCCAAATAATGGTTTATCGCCAACGGATCCGAACGCATAAAACAGCGGCAAGCTCGAGGAACTCTGAAGGATATACCAGACCCCGGTCGAAGGCCGCCAAACGGCTATATCTGATTTTCCGTCGCCTTCATAATCGCCCGATAGCACCTTGTCGCCGGTACTTCCCCACTGAATATATCTGATCCCCACTGTACTCTGAAAAATGTACCAGACCCCGTCGGACGGCCTCCAAACAGCGATGTCGGTTTTCCCATCGGCGTCATAATCCGCAGGCACCGGAATATCGCCGTTCGAGCCAAACTTTACCGCGGGCCGCAAGCCATTCGAGCTGTATATGAACCACCAGACGCCGGTCGACGGCCGCCAGATCGCCTGATCCGATTTACCGTCGCCATCATAATCTCCCGGGACGATCACATCCCCTGTAATTCCCCATTGTTCTGAAGAAATTGAGCCATTCGAACTATTTGCGACCGTCCACGTACCTGTCGATGGAGTGAAAACTGAAAAGTCGGTCTTTCGATCACCATCAAAGTCAGAGATGATGTTCTTCGGAGGTAGTTTTGCGCTTGTAACATCGACGATCAGAAGTCCTCGCACAAAATCACCAATAAGGACGCGGTCTTCGCCCAGGAACGGAAAAACGGCCCACGCTCCGTCGTAGCTCGTCGGAAGCGCGTTCTGAAGACTAGTTCCGCCGCAGACCATATCAAAAGGTTCGTCCGAGAGCTCACCTTGCAGTTCATCCGGTGCGAATGCCGCTTCGAATGTATCGTACTGCCCAAGTCGTACGGGCACATTCGGCTGTGATAGATCGAACACCTGCAAGCCTGCCTGATACCACGAGACGTACAGCTTATCGCCCATTACGACCGGGTTATGCGGAGTTATCGCGTTCAAGCGAAGATCAGACATCGATATTCGATTTATAAGGAAGGGCTCGGCCGGGTCCGACACGTCATAAATACGAACATCGCCTGGCGTCGGCCCGTTGCTGTTTGTCACCTCTCTTGCGCTGTAAAGGTATCGACCGTCTTCGCTGGTCCAACTAGAATGCATCTGATTACCGGCCGTGACGCCGCCGGCATCCTCAATAAACCCGAGCGGTTGTGGGGTTTGCGTTGCAAGATTCGATATATCGTAGATCTCGGTCTTTCCACGTGTTCCTGAGTTTCCCCAACCCGACGTATACATACGGTTTCCGCGGATGTGCATCGCGTGGACCCAGTTTATTTCCTGTGGATCTATGTCCCTAACAAAAACCGGCGCGGTCGGGTCGGAGACATTAATTACTTTGATGAACTTGTTTGAAAATCCATTAAAGTTTTCGATGAGGTAATCGATGCCATCTTGTCTGAACACAACCATTTCATGGATTGCATCATGTCCATTTCCGTGCGTCGAATCGACGATTCCAAGAAAGACGGGCCTTGATGGGTCAGAAAGATCGACGATGTGAACTCCGCCGCCATTCCCACTGCCGAAGTAAGCACGGGTTCCGATAACGATCGCCTCGAGATACTGTTGATTTCCGGGGTCGTAAACTGAAGCCAGACGCGGAGCATCGGGATTTGAAACGTCGTAAATGAACGCACCGCGGCAGTTATAACTCCCCTGAACAGCTATATTTCCGTCGGCATAGATGTCAGTGAACTTTAGCGTGGCATCTCGCGGTCCAGTATCACAATTCGGTGCGATCTGAGACCGCAAACGCACACTCTGAGCAAAGGCACTTTTTCCAATACCAGAGACAAAGGTGATCGCAAGTGAAAGGATCAACAAAGACCGAATCATCACAATTACTCCACCAAAAAACAAAGTGAAACAGTAAAGCCTAGCCTGTTTCACCGAACGAGTAACGATAAATTTTGCCTACGACGCTCTCTTTTGTGCTTCCCTCATAACAAGGTCAAAAGTACCGGGGCCAACTCTGTTGAAGCGGCGGTTCCGGTTAAGCGAAACGGCGATCGATATCGTCGGGTTATTCCCTTTGAATTCCATTCCGCCCGCGACAAGGAGATTGTACAATTCATTGACATGCAGGGGTTTGCCCGATTCGCGAAGCAAAAGGGTACACGATTGCGTTATTGTACGGTCGCTGAACCGATGGCTGATCGGTTCGATATTCAATCCCTTCATCGGTACGCCGTGGTTCTGGTTAATAAATGTGACCGAACCGCCGCTATAATTTGGGGAAGATGAATTTTGTTTCGCCGGCTTTGAACGCGGTGTTCGGCGGGCAGTGCTCACGGGGTCGTAATCCATCTCAATTCGCGATCCGGATGCAATGCCGGGTCTTTGGTTTCCAGAACGCATCGTTACAAGGAGGCTGTCGATCGCTGATTCAGTTTGGGATGCACTGTTTTCCAAAGCCTCGATCTCCTGCTTGAGCCGCTCGCCTTCGAGGTCAACTTCCCGCAGCCGCGACATTAAACGGTGCTGCGCTTCCCGGGTTTTCCGCAAACTTATCTCAAGTGTTGCTATAAGGTTTTCATCGAACATATTGATACAGGATGCTTTAGCCAAAACTTGGCAATCGGTATCACGAACTTCAAATACAATTTTTTATAACTTAATTGATTCGGTCCACGACATAACGTGGAATTGCTTCCAACGCTAGACGATACTCCGTTTCCGGCAAAACATCAAGATTTTTTCTCGCCCGCTCCGCGTAGTCGAATGCAAGTTCTCGTACCATTTCGACGATCCCGTGTTTGTTTGCACGTTCCACGACGGAATGGCGTGAAACGCCGTTATAATGCCGGTCCCGTACAACCTGTTCTAAGTCGGTCCTTGCTGCATCGTCCTTTTGCTGAAGTATTATCAGTGGCAACGTTACTTTCCCGTCGATCAGATCCGCCCCCGCGGCCTTGCCTATCGTAGAATCGTCCGATGTGAAATCGAGCAGATCGTCGGCCAACTGAAAGGCGATACCAAGATTCATCCCATATTCGCGAAGCGACTGCTGCACGTTAGTATCGGAAGCGCCAAGAATAGCACCGATCTCGCAGCACGCCGAAAAGAGGTATGCGGTTTTTCTTTTTAGAATATCGAAATAGACCTGTTCTGTTATGTCGACCCGGCCAACCGTGGTGAGCTGGATCAGTTCTCCCTCTGTCATTTTCCGCGTGAGCCGTGTGAGGATTTCCAATATTTCGAGCGAACGTTCCTTGAGGCTGTTTTCAAAGGCAGACATATAGAGCCAGTCGCCCATCAATACGGCCGTATGATCTCCAAATCGCGCATTCACCGAAGCCTTGCTGCGCCGGATCTCCGCATTGTCGATCACGTCGTCATGCACAAGCGTGGCCGTGTGCAGCATCTCCATCACGGTCGCCATTCGGATCACATTTTCGGAACTGCCAACACCACCCGCCGCGTACGTCGCGAGTAGCAGCAGGGCCGGACGAACGCGTTTGCCGCCGGAAGCTCGTAGGTACTCGCCAAGGTAATCGATCACCTGTATGTTCGAACTGGCTTGACGGATGTACTCCGCCTCGACAAGTTCGAGTTCGTCATTTACAAGGCGAAAAATATTTCTCGCCGTCGCTTTGCGGCTAAGCTTTTCTTTAATTGGCGCAAACACTTGCATCTTCTCGCGACACGTTTAAGGCGGGTTAATTCGTGCGGTAGTTATCAAACTGCATATCGATGCCGAATTCAGTCGCCTTCAGTTTGCCGATCACATCCTGAAGCGTATCGCGGTCCTTGCCGGAAATGCGTACGGTTTCACCCTGGATCGACGCCTGGACTTTCAACTTGGCGTCCTTTATGAATTTAACAACCTCTTTCGCTTTGTCGATCGGAATTCCCTGCTGGATCTTAACCGACTGTCGAACCGTGCCCCCCGCGGCAGGCTCAACCTTTTGATACTCCAGGGCCTTTAGCGATATCCCGCGCTTTAGAAGCTTTCCCTGAAGGATATCGTTCATATTCCTAAGTCGGGTCTCGTCCTCAGCCGTTAGTTCAAGATCCTTCTCTTTCAGTTCGACATTTGCCTTGCTGCCTTTGAAATCGAACCTTTGAGAAACTTCCTTTGTCGTTTGATTTATTGCGTTCGTAACTTCCGCGTAGTCCGTTTTGGAAACAATATCAAATGAATTTTCCTTTGCCATAATTACCTAAATGATATCACAGGTCAGTCGACCGTCATGGCCTCAAAAGCTTTGAGCCGCCCTGGTCAGCTTAGTGTATTTATCCCAAAAAGCCTGCAGAAGTTTTCGGTCGTCTTATCGGCTAGCGTTTCGAGTTCAATGCCGTACATCTCGGCCAAAAACCCGGCGGTGTTTACGACAAACGCGGGTTCATTACGTTTCCCTCGGAACGGTACCGGAGTTAAGAACGGGCAATCCGTTTCAACAAGGAGTTTATCGAGTGGGACGACGCGCGCCGCTACACGGAGATTGTCAGCCTTCGTAAACGTCACGTTCCCCGCGAACGATATAAGAAATCCAAGCTTCATCAGTTCGACGGCCATTTCCGGTGTTCCCCCAAAACAATGCATGATCCCGCGGAAACCCTCGTAGCTGCACTCCTCCGTCAAGATCGCAAACGTTCTCTCGTTGGCGTCACGGCTGTGAATGATGATCGGAAGACCAAGTTCCCGGGCCTTTCGAATTTGTCGCGTGAATACCGCTTCCTGAACGTCGCGCGGGCTGTGATCATAATAAAAGTCCAGCCCGATCTCGCCCCACGCAATCACTTTTCTAGAAGATCTTACAAGGTCGACGAGGTGATTCTCTGCTGCATCGTCGTAGAGTTTTGCGTCATGCGGATGAACGCCAACGGATGCAAAAACATTCTCATACCTTTCCGCGACCGCGACCGCCCGCCGAAAATCATCCGAATGCGGATCGCCCGTGCCGATATTCAGCATCGCCGCGACACCTGCATCCGTTGCACGCCGAACAACTTCGTCCCGGTCCGCATCAAACTGCTCGCCGTCAATATGGCAGTGGGAATCAATGAACTTGGTCATCTGCGCGTGGCATTATTGGCTGAATTTGATCGTCGCCAAAGTCTTAAGCATTATCTCGCGATCCAAAGGCTTTGAATACAGCATAGAAATCTCGAAAGCGATGCCTTTCACATTCGCGAAGTAGATGCGTTGGTATAGCTTCAACTCGGAATCGAAAGTCTCCAACCACGCGAATTCCCGACCGCCAAACTGAACCGTGGTTATCGGTTTTGTGACCTTCTCGGTCCGGTCCATATAGATTTTCTCATACGTGGCCGCCGCCGCCGCAGGTGTAAAGTTCGGGTAGGGTGTCTGCTCCGCAAACACGAAAAAGAAAGCGTCGGGTAGGGACTTTGACAACTCTGAAGAGGTGTACATCGCAAGAACGCGAGTATTTTCGTTCGAGATGTAGTTCGCGAGTCGTCCGTCCGTACGTTTTATCTCCTCTTTTCCAAGCTCCATTAAAAGCTCCGATTCATCCTTTGCAGATGCGATCCATCCCGCCGGTGGCGTCAGGGAAACGCCTAGAAACGCTGATGAGAACACAGCGTTGGTTGAAGTAACATGAAAATCATCCGGCAGCTTAACCTGCTGAGAACTTGCTTCGGGCACCTTCATGATCTCAAATGAGTCAAAGAATCCGTTAATTCGTTTCTTAAGCGCCGCAGCGGTCGCCGATTTGGCAACGCTTAGCCGGCCCTTTGTCACTACGAGAAACATAAACAACCGCGGCCCCGCAATAAATGTTCTCATCGTTTCCGTTTCCATCGCGGTCTCAAATACGTTGGCCCGGCCATAATATGTCCCAAACATGAATTCGCTGTCGAGCATCACCCGTGCGGATAGCTGCTTCGCCTGTTCGTCCCTCATAAGGTCAAATCGCGTGTCGAGATCATACTTGTCCGTGATCGCCGTCGGAAAGTCCAAATAGACGACTGAGTAGTGTCCGACGAGGGTGGACAGGTTTGCCGAGTGAATACTCGCCGGACCAAACGACGTCACCGTCGGACGGACGCTGGTAGTAGGTGGAGCGGCAAAGTCAATCTTAAACGAACCATCTGCCGATTCCCACGTTTTGCGCGTATTCGAAACTCCCGTGGCGATAGGCGGCGGATTTTGGGCGACGATCGCCGGCGTGCATCCGAAGAATACGATGAGAATTGAGGGAATCAAGTAACGGAGCGTCATTTCAACCTCGCACCAATTTTAACATCTTCTAGAAAGGTCGCGATCGCGGGCGTGTCTTCTTCCGTTAGCGAGGCGGCACAGATCATGCCTTGTGATTCAAGCCCGCGCATTTTTCGGGGTTTTAGGTTGGCGACGACGACGACTTTGCGACCGATGAGTTTTTCAGGGTCGTAATATTCGGCGAGGCCAGCGAGGATCTGGCGAGGCTTTTCTTCGCCCAGGTCGATCTCGAAACGTAGGAGCTTATCGGCGTTTGGTATTCGCTCGGCAACCTTTACTTCGCCGACACGGAGTTCGACTTTGATGAAATCGTCGATGGTGATGAAATTGTCTTCGGTGGTTTCAGACCTATCTATTGGAGCAGAACCAGCCGTGCTATCGTCCACCCCGTCAGCAGAAGCGGCTGCCACCCCTGTTAAGACAGGAGAGGAGCTTTGAGGGGTCACCTCATGCTTGGTATCGGGGGCCGCTTTTCCGCGTTCCCGCGTCTCCGTGTCACTCATAATTTCACTCATAACTTTATTCTTATCAATTCGCGGGAAAACGCCTACGGTCTCTCCAAGTTTTGTTCCCGGCTGTAATCCTCCCCATTTCAGAGCCGCGGGATCGACACTCTCGAGATCGTCGCCAAGCCCTATCTGCGCGTATATTTTCTTTGCAGACTCCGGCATTACAGGATAAAGCAGAACAGTCAGCCACCGGAGCGTTTCCGTCGCGCGGTACAAGACTGCATTGAGCGTTTCCGCGTGTTTCTCGTCCTTTACCAATTCCCACGGTTTAGAATCCGATATCATTTTGTCGATCCGTGCAATGACGGTCCACAAAACCTCAAGCCCGATGCTGAATTCAAAATTGTCGAAACGCCTGAGGAACTCGTCGCGGGCGTGTTCGAGCACCGAGACTATCTCGCCGCCATCTGGGTCGATTCCTGCTCGCCGTGCCTGAATGTAATTTTCCTCGGCGATCTTACCGCTCGGGACCAAACCGTCGCGGTACCTAGTGATCATCGATAGTGTCCGGCTCGTAAGATTTCCCAATCCGCTGGCTAGGTCGGCGTTTACTCGCTCGATCAGATTCTCATAGCCAAACTTTCCGTCTTGCCCGAAAACCATCTCGCGGAGCAGAAAATACCTGAGCGAGTCGACTTGAAAATTGTGATGTAATACATCAACTTCTATGACGTTACCTAACGTTTTGCCCATCTTACGGCCATCGGCGTCAAGCCACATACCATGAGCATAAACCACCTGCGGCAGCGAAAGGCCGGCGGCCTTTAGAAATGACATCCAATAGACCGTGTGTTGTCGCAAGATGTCTTTACCAACCAGATGCATCACGTCTTGCCAGTATTTTTCAAACCCGACCGACGCTTTTTCCGAGTTGCCGTAACCGACGGCCGTGATGTAATTCGACAATGCATCGAGCCATACGTACATTACGTGGTTCTCGTCATCCGGAACCGGAACGCCCCACGAAACCGAAGACTTCTGCCGACTGATCGAAAGATCTTGCAACCCGCCGCGAATAAACGATAGAACTTCGTTTCTGCGAGCTTCGGGGCGAACCAATTTTTTATCCGTCTCGATCAAGTCGGTAAGAATCTCGCCATAGTCCGACAGGCGAAAGAAGTAGCTTTCTTCGCTCACTTTATCCAAAGGGCGTTCGTGAATAAGGCACAATGGCATTTCAGAACTATCGGGAATGAAGTACTCATCTTCGGATTTGAACTCGGCGCAAGGAGCACAAAACCAGCCCTCGTAAAAGCCCTTGTAAATATTGTCGTTGCCCTTCGGAGTCTTATTTTTCGCTATTTCACGCCATAGATGCGACGCGCCTTCATAATGAAATGGCTCGGTCGTCCGCATAAAAATGTCGTAACCGCCATTTTCGGTATCGAGTCCGAAATCGTGAAACATCCGCTTCAGTACACCAGAAACGTGGTCCACCTGTTCCTTCGGCGTTCGTCCGTTTGACTCGGCGGCCCTCTGAATATTGACCCCGTGCTCATCGGTTCCGGTCAAAAAGTAGACGTCAAAGCCGCGCTGCTTTTTGTATCGGTGAATCACGTCAGCAACGATCGTCGAGTAAAGATGACCGAGATGCGGAAGGCTGTTGGCGTAATAGATCGGAGTTGTTATATAAAAAGTCCGCTTCATCAATTCAAATCTAAGAAACTAATCGTTTCGATATCATAAACAGCAAACCGAGGATCTACTGTCAATATTGGAATCTTTTCAGCTTTCGCTTGAGAAATAAGTAATCGATCGAATGGATCTTTGTGGAATGGCGGCAGTTTGTGCACACCCAAAACATGCGCAAGTAAGATCGGCAGATGTGTGAAGCCCGCCTTAGCTACGCGTTCGGGAACGAATTCATCTGGCGGCTCTGGTATAGACAGCTTGTTCGAACCATATTTTATCGAGATCTCCCAACTGGAGATATACGAAAACAAAATTTCAATTTCCGTTTTGTTTTGGATGAACCGTTTCACAGTTTCCGGAATGCGGTGTGGCTCGAGAAATATCCAAAGGAAAACATGCGTGTCAATCAGAACTCTCGTCGTCTTCGCCATAAAATGCAGCCATCAGTTCTTCCGGTAGATCATCGAAATCATCAGCAATCCAGCCTTTTCCGTCGTCCATTCCCCACCAGTCGTTTTTCGCTTGATTTATGGCGACGAGCCGGACGGCCGGTTCGCCTGCCTTAGCAATAATGACCTCTTCTCCATTCATCGCTTTTTTGATCAGCTCGCTCAAATGGGTCTTTGCTTCATGGATATTCATTTTGGTCATCATTGAACCCCAATTAGCCCGATTATGACATACCTAGCTAAGTACAGCAACAACATTAGCTAATCTCTCTACCGAAACCGCTTTTTGTCAGCCGCCGAAAATTCGTCCGTGTCGTGGTAATGCGGAATAGTCGGAGCATTTGCGAGTTTCAAGCCGATTCCAAGACCTAGTTCCGCTTCCTGAACCATTGCGGATGCGTCCCACCAATCATGATATTCGTCCGACGCCTGGTGGTAGAATTTTGCCGTATAATCTCTAAAAAACAACGCTGCATCGCCCGTTAGCGGCCGCAGAAAGGCATCGCCGTGCCGCAGCGAGATCGCGGGAACGCCAGCCTTCGCAAACGGAAAATGATCCGACCGAAAGAAGAATCCCTGTTCGGGCTTCTCGTCCCCTTCAACGGTCAGGCCGCGTTCCTTCGCGGCCGCGTTCACCGCGTTATCAACCGTTGAGCGCTCGGAACCAAGCGCGGAAAAATCGGAAGTTTTTCCAAAAAAGTTGACCCCGTCAATATTTACGTTGGCGGCTGTTTTGGCGAGCGGCACCAGCGGATTCAAAGCGTAATATTCGGCCCCCAGCAAACCCTGCTCCTCAGCTGTTGGGAAAAGAAATAGCATCGAGCGCCTCGGCCTATCGTTCTTGCGCAACTTTGAGACCGCCTCCGCGATGCCTAAAACTGCGGCAATACCCGACGCATTGTCATAGGCGCCGTTGTATATCTTGTCGCCCGTCGCATCGGCCTCGCCGATGCCAAGATGGTCCCAATGTGCTGAATACACTACAAATTCGTTCCTAAGCTTTTTGTCCCGCCCGCTCACTACCCCAACGACATTCGGAGAATCGAATGTTTGCAGTGTACTTTTCAGATCCAGTTTCACCGATAGACCGGTACTAACAGGCTTAAAATCACGGCGAGCGGCGGCCTCACGCAATTCATTTAAATCGAGCTTGGCGTTCTTTAGGATTCGTGCCGCGGCATCATTGGTCGCCCATGCCCTGATCTTCAGAAAAGGTTCGGTATCGCCGGCGGTTCGGGCGATCTCATAACGCCAATTCCCATTCGAGGTACGGACGACGTTCCAGCCATAACCCGCAGATTCAGTGGTATGGACGAGTATGACCCCAGCTGCACCTCGCCGCGCCGCCTCTTCGTACTTATAGGTCCACCGCCCGTAGTAAGTTAGGGCTTTCCCACCAAACAGTTTGGGTTCGGCGTCCGTCGCGGGTGGGTCATTGACCAGGATCATTAGAAGTTTGCCTTTGAAATCATCGGTGCCGCCTTTGAAATCATTCCATTTGTAAATCGGCGCGTCGATGCCGTAACCGACAAACACCAAATCCGCTTCGACCGGAACGGTGTCAGATTGGGCGCCCGTCGTCGCGACAAACTCGTCACCGAATTTAAATGTCTCGCCGTTTACATTGCTGCCGGCAACTGTTAACAGTGTGTTCGGGTCGGCTTTCAGCCCAATGAGCTTTACATTCTGAAAATAGCTCCCTTTATTCGCGGGCTTTACGCCGGAAGCTTTCATTTGATCCGCGATATACTGTGCCGCACGCTTGCCGCCGGCTGTCCCCGGCCCACGCCCTTCAAAGTCGTCACCTGATAGCCGCTTTACGCGTTCACGCATCTTTACAGGGTCAAAACTGTCCGTCCTGTCCTGCGCGCTCGAGGCTCCGACGAACACGGCGCAAAGTATGATTGCTGAAATGATCTTCTTCATAGTTTAAGTAATGGTTTAGATGTCTGGGCACCGACAATTAAAGTAATACTTTAACCCTTGATAAGGGACATCGCCTCTGCCCGCGTACGTGGATCTTTCCTGAAACCGCCTAAGACGGCGGAGGTTATCGTTGTTGCCCCCGGTTTTTTGACACCGCGAAGCGTCATACACGTGTGCTCGGCCTCGACCACCACCATCACACCGACCGGCGCCAATTCATCAAAAAGCGTTTGAGCGATCTGCTGGGTCAACCGCTCCTGCACCTGAAGACGACGGGCGAATATTTCCGCTATCCGGGCGAGTTTCGAAAGTCCGATGATCCGACCGTTCTTGGGTATATATGCAATATGACACTTGCCGGTGAATGGCGCCAAATGATGCTCGCAAACCGACGCGATAGAAATGTCCTTGACGATCACCATTTCATCGTGTGAATCACCCGGGAGCGGTACGATATGATCTTTCGGATCAACCCACATTCCTTCAGTCAATTCGGCATAAAAATCAGCCACCCTTTCAGGTGTTTTTTGCAGCCCATCACGATCGGGGTCTTCGCCGATCCCCTCAAGTATTAAACGCACCCCACGGGCGACCTTATCCAAATCTATTGTTTTACTAAGTGTTTCCGCCATTTATCTAGTGCGACCCCTTGGCCTTTGAGCCAAGCTCCGACGCTTTCCATTCGCTAATTGCCACGTCACGCACGACCCGCACAGGCACATTATGTTCCTTTGCGAGGCGCTTAACGTGTTCGAATTCCGGCATCGCGTTATATATGATCCCGCCGCGTCGGGCAACCTTTACGTCAACGGTTCCGAAGGATGTTCTCACTTCTACGATCTCGCGATCCAGGCATTCTCGTTCAACCTCTTGAACGCGAACGCCGATCGTTGTCGTCTCCCGGTACAACAATTCCTTCATATGTGCCGTCTTGTCTAACGTACAGAGAATCGACACCATCGTCGCCGGCCGATTTTTTTTCATCTGGATCGGAGTGAACCAACAATCAAGGGCACCTTGTTCAAGAGCCAAGTCCATTACAG
>JBAUGL010000124.1:0-3388 GCA_049679665.1 Pyrinomonadaceae bacterium
GATGCAGGAAGAGACATTCGGGCCGACGCTGCCGATCGCCACGTTCAAGACTGAAGAAGAGGCAGTACGTCTCGCAAACGATTCCGAATTCGGCCTGACCGCGAGCGTCTGGACGCGCGATCACACAAGGGGCCGTCGCGTCGCAAAACAAATCGAGGCCGGTTCGGTCTGCATCAACGAAGTTCTATACACTCACGGCATCGGACAAACGCCTTGGGGTGGTTTTAAAAACAGCGGCCGCGGCCGCACTCATGGACGGGAGGGGCTAATGGAACTCGTCCAGTCACAGCATTTACATGTAAATCACATTGCTGTCCTACCCGACGCATGGTGGATGCCGTATTCGCCGAACGCCGTCAAAACATTTCGAGGTATGGCGAGACATTTCGCGAGCGGCTCAATATTGAAAACGGCTCGGCTGCTGCCCCAATTATGGAAGAGGATCAAGGAACTGCGTTGATGCCGTCACAAGTTGGTATCGATGGCTTATACAGCACGAATCGTTTGTATTTCATGAAAAAAGTATAATCATAGAATGACCGCCTCAATGCCCGCCATTTTCTTCGGACACGGCAGTCCGATGAATGCGCTTAACCATAACGCTTACACGCGCGGGTGGGCCGAGATCGGGCGGACGATACCGAAGCCGAAAGCGATTCTTTGCGTGTCGGCGCACTGGTATATTTCCGACGTCGCCGTCACGGCGATGCCGCAGCCGCGGACGATCCATGATTTTGGCGGATTCCCAAGAGAGCTTTTCGCCGTTCAGTATCCAGCGCCCGGTTCTCCGGAACTGGCCGAACGCGTGGTGGAACTGTTGGGTGAAATCGAGAAAGCGGACGATCACCATTGGGGACTCGATCACGGCACGTGGTCGGTACTTGTGCATGTCTTCCCTGATGCGGATATTCCGGTTGTGCAGCTCAGCATTAATGAAAATGAGCCGGCTGCTTATCATTATGAGTTGGCAAAAAAGCTGGCTCCGCTTCGTGATGAAGGCGTGCTTGTCATCGGAAGCGGAAACCTAGTCCACAATTTGCACACCTATGCCTGGGGCAGCGAGACCGCCGAGCCGCTGGATTGGGCACAGCGTTTTGAAGAAACGGCCCGTGAGGCGATCCTGTCAGGAAATCATTCATCGCTGATCAACTACGAGCAGCTCGGTCGCGACGCTATGCTGTCGGCACCGACGCCTGACCATTATTTGCCGCTGCTTTATGTACTCGCTCTCCAGCGGGAAGGCGACGAAGTGAGCTTTCCGGTTTCCGGTTTTGACGGCGGGTCTATCTCGATGACGACGGTGCGTATAGGCTAGACGATAAAATCCGCCACCACCGGTGCGTGGTCACTGGGCTTCTCAAGCGCACGCGGTTCTTTGTCGATCCAGCAATCCGCACACTGTTCGGCGAGCGGCGGCGAGGCCCAAATGTGGTCAATCCGAAGGCCACGATCTCTTTCAAAGGACGACGGGCGAAATAGATCCCACCAGGTGTACTCCCGAACGTCGTCGTTTATCTGTCGAAAAACATCTACGAATCCCCATTTTTTTACGTTTTGGATCGCTTCGCGTTCGGGTTTTGTGAAGTGCATCTTATCCTTCCATAGTGATGGCTTCCATACGTCAAGTTCATGCGGGGCGACGTTGAGATCGCCGCAGAGTACAACGTTTTCATCACGATCGAAGTTTTCGTCAAAGTAGATCCTCAAGCGCCGAAACCAATCGAGCTTGAAAGCGAATTTGTCGGTTCCGAGCGCCGTGCCATGCGGAACGTACACATTAACGATGCGGATGTCGTTGATGGTCGCGGATATTAGTCGAGTTGCAACACTGTCATCATCGCCGGGGAAGTTTTTTTGCAAGTCACGAATAGGATATTTCGAGAGTATGGCGACGCCGTTGTAGGCCTTTTCACCGTGAAAAGCGACATCCTGAAATCCAACCGAGCGAAGCTGACGGTGAGGAAACTTATTATCAACGCACTTTGTTTCCTGTAGGCAGACCACGTCAGGCTGGTTGTTTTCGCACCAATCAACAACTTGCTGAAGGCGTGAGTTGATGCCGTTGATGTTCCAAGTTGCTATTTTCACTTTGTTTGCAAGGCGATATACACTCGTCCCGTATGTCGGCGGATCAGATAGTAAATTCCGCGATTACGGGTGCATGATCGCTGGGTTTTTCGAGTGCCCGAGGCGCTTTGTCGATCCAGCAGCCGGTACATTTGTCGGCAAGGGACGTCGAGGTCCAAATATGGTCGATGCGTAAGCCTTGATCTTTTTGCCAGGCACCCGCTCGGAAATCCCACCATGAGAATTCGCGGACATCACCACTCATTTTGCGAAAAACATCGACGAAACCCCATTGCTTAACGTGATGCATGGCGGCCCGCTCCGGTTTAGAAAAATGCAGTTTTCCCTGCATCGCGGGCGCACTCCAGACGTCGAGGTCGTCCATCGCAACATTGAAATCGCCGCACAATAAGACGTCTTTATTCTGGTCGCAGGATTTATCAAAAAATCGACGGAGACGCTGCAGCCAGTCTAATTTGAACTTAAATTTGTCGGTCCAGAGTTCGGTGCCATTCGGGATGTACGTGTTTACAATGCGAACACCGTTAACTGTGGCTGCGATCATTCGCTTTGGCGATTCGTCATCGTCATCGATAAAGTTCTTCTGCACGTCCTCGATCGGGTGTCGCGAAACTATCGCTACACCGTTGTAAGATTTCTGTCCAATGAACGCCGCGTCGTAGCCGGCCATTCTCAAGGCGGCAACGGGAAAGTTTTCGTCAACGGTCTTTGTCTCCTGCAGACAAACGACGTCCGTCCCGGTTTCGGCGAGCCAGTCGAGCATCACCGGCATTCGGATATTGACGGAATTTACGTTCCAGGTCGCGATCTTCATAAAACGATTTCACCACAGGGCGATCATTGTCACCAAGTAACAGGCACAAATGCCACTTAACGGTTTATCCGCGGTGTGCATTGCGTTCCCAGAATACGCCGCCCGCGTAACCTTGTATCGATCGATCAGCTTCCGCAAGTTCCAGTCGTTTCTGCGTTATCAAACAGTATTGCTCATCCGATTCGACCGCGACGAAATTACGGCCAAGTTTTGTCGCAACAACGGGGGTCGTGCCGCTGCCGGCGAATGGATCCAGGATCAGATCGCCCTCGTTTGTGCTTGCTAGAATGATCTTTGCGAGCAGTTTTTCTGGCTTTTGCGTCGGGTGATCGGTGTTTTCGGGCATTGACCAGAAGGGTACGCTTATGTCGGTCCAAATATTCGACGGATGAGTCAGACGAAAGTTTCCGGCGTCGCTTTTATCCCAATCCTTCGGGCGGCCGTATTCGGTGTAGGGCGCAAGAACCTTTCGCTTTAACTTTATCG
>JBAUGL010000125.1:0-6210 GCA_049679665.1 Pyrinomonadaceae bacterium
AGATCTGCCTGCCTCAAAGGACGCTCTTGGTTCAAATTTATGAGTTCACTAAGCCATTGTTCCGATTGTGCAAATATTTTCTCCGCCTCTTGAGCGCTTTTTCCGTAAGGATGTTCATTTTCGGGCATATAAAAATATGCTATGCGGGGCAATCCCGGATTGTCATTATTGATAAACCGGTTTAACCTACCAAGTCTTTGAATCATTGACGGGACTGGCGCCGCTTCACTGATCAGAATATCCGCATCTAAATCCAAAGACATTTCAGCAACTTGTGTCGTGGCGGCGATAAGACTTGCGTCCGACTTCTCGCGATCAAAACCATCAATCACTTGCCGATGCCGCGCCTTACGATCTTCGTATTTGAAACCACTGTGATACGTATTCACGGGCAAACCTCTATTCCGCAGCTCATCAAAAACCGCTTGCGTTCTTGCGACTGTGTTGCAGATCCAAAGAATCTTCAGCTTTTCTGTTTTAGCTCGCTCGGTAATCCTGAATGCTTCGTCGCGTCCCGTTAGTCGTTTGAAATTGTAACGCGGTAACTCTTCAAGATCCTTCTGCGTTGGAACCTGCTCGACATCTTCGGCGCCGAGTTGCTTGAGTAAAAACTCCTTTCGAGCCTTTGGCAAAGAAGCCGTCATCAGCAAAAAGTGCGCATTCGGCAAAGCTTTTATAAGAGCGATGACCCCGGCAAACATTCGATTGTCATATGCGTGAAGTTCGTCGAACACAAAGGAAGCAGATAAAATTGCAGGCGAATTATACCAACCGCGACGATTATTTCTAACTAGAGATAAGACGGTGTCCGCCGTGCAGATCACAACCTGTGGAAACCACATTTTGAGCGATTCGATCCGGATTTGTTTTTCCTCCCGCTCTTCGTCAGCAACTTCAAAGGTTCGTTCGATATCAACGCTCGAACGCGAATGAACAAGTTCGGCTTCGACATCATTCTCAGCAACATATCCGAGAAAACCTTCAGTTGCAGTTCCGGTTGTTGGATAACAAAAGAACAGTTTCTTACCATCTGCGTTATTTGCGGCCCAAGCGTAGGCCGCGACGGTTTTTCCTGTTCCACAGCCGGCTTCAACAAGAGTTACCTTTGCCTTTGAACTGGAAACGGCCTTCTGAAAATCTCGTAACGTATTTCCATTCAAGCGAGCATTAACAACTTCATTTGCTTGTTCCGTTTTCAGGAACCGACTTTGGTCAAGATTGATTTCAATCCATTTGCGAGGCGAAATATCCTTTTCAGGCAAGGCACTTCCGACAACATCTGCTGCGGATGTTAAAGCTTTAAGGATCGCCGAAAATCGCCACCATGCATGATCATTCTTAATAGTTTCTTGAAATCGGTTGCTGGAAACACGGAAGTCGATCCGCTTATCGGTCAATGAGAGTTCTTTGTCGGGAACCAAATCAAAGATAATTTCCCGCGTTACCGCTCCGCCAAAGAGAGGTTTGAGATTCTCATGGGTCAGGAAAAGTCTCACCGTTTGGCCACAGCCACCATCACGCAGCGCAATTGAAGCCTTAGTCCACTCTTCGTCCAGCTTTCGATGATGTCCGCCGACCGCCGCGATTACACAATCCAGTACCTCTTGAAAATCGTCGTATCTTCCGTTTTCGCCTAGCAATTCGATAGCCCAAGTCTTTACCTCACCTTCCTCGGCAAGCAATAAAGCACTCAATAGTTCATGTCTAACGGGTTGAATTTTCGGCGATATTCTACCGCGAACCATTTTTTGAAAACCATCATTTGCTTTGCCAATATCATGACACAAGCATGCAACGGTTAATCCCCTTCCCAACCTTGAATGCCATATTTCAATGGGCAAGTTCGCTTGTCGCAGAATTTTATCGCCAACCATTACAAAAATGGCTTTGCCTGAATCTTCAACCAAACGCAGGTGGGGCAACAAACGTGCGTAAACCGGAACCCTTCCGTTTGATGCGTCATAGCTCTTTGCTAAAAGGGTCTCAAATTCCACTATTTTCTCCTTTAGATGGCTTGCGGATCGGATTAAAAATCCCGCATCCCATGGAGCGTCGGCCGCCGATACCGAGTGATTGGAGTTTGATCGAGTCTGCTTCGCTCAGGCCGTGGGCGATGAGAGAAAAGCCAACTATTTTTATGTCTTTTATGGTCAGAATTCGGCGATGGCGGCTGTATGTTTCTTTCGGGATCTCAAGTTCGGTGGTAATTTCCTTCTTTGAAAATTCTCTTTTGGCCGTTTCGAGAAACTTCGGCAGATCGAGGGAATTTTTAAAAGTAACGATTTTAGCGTAGAGCGAATTCGCTGGCTGCAAGGGCCGGGCGATAGGAATACCCAGCCGGATCCCGTGGCCTCCGATTTCAAGCCGCTTCCCAGCAAGCGGCAAAACATTACCAAACTTGTCCGCAGGTATCCTGAGCCGCAACTGTGCTCCGCGTGTAGGTAGGGCGACCATGCCGCGTTCGAAGCGAATTCCACTGATCAATTCAATGCCCAGCCAATCCACACAGTGGAGTTCCGGTCGGAGCCTGTTGATCGCCGAATAAAGCAGATAACCATGATCCGCCGGCAATTTGCTTCCTTGCAGGGGAAAGTGCACCGTTAAATACTGCCGGCTAATATTAGAGTCGTTGCTTGTGGTTTCGGGCACTGTGAATTCATCTATCATCAATATAACTCCAATGATCGTTTGAGTTTCTCGCGTATAATTTCGCGCAGTTCTTGGGGACGCTTCGCGACGCATCCACCGGCATATTTCATACAGGACCTAGCCACCGCCTCGAGGGCTGTGCTTCCCACTTCAAATGTTAATTTTAAGGATCCGTCCGGGAGCTCCTCTCGCACCTCATGAGGATGAAAGCCTTGTCGTTCCCGGATCCACTGGGCCTGATGTGGATCAAAATGTATTTCGACCTCAGTCAATTTGCCTCCGTGGTACATGCCAAATCCCGCTTTGAGGTAGTCGGTTCGATTCCATTTTTTCGGCGGCGTAAAATGGTCGTGGGTTTCAACCAAGGAACTGATCCGGTCAACTCGGAAGTTCCTCGTCGCTCTGCGCCGATGGTCGAATGCGATCGCATACCAATCGCCTTCGTGGTTATGCAAGAGTAGAATATCAGCCTTGCGGTTTGTTGATTTTCCAGTGTTTGGCGAGAAATAATCAAAACCAACCGTTCTCCGCTCGGACGCACAATTGGCGAGAATTTCAAGGGTTTCAGCGTTGATCACCGCTCCGGATATCGGCTGAATCGAAATATTCTCCATCAAAAATGAAAAGTTAACGTATATTTCCTCGGGAAGCCGTGACGCGATCTTCGAAATCGCACGTTCGAGCTTCTTTCCGTGATACACGTTGCCGGTCGCCTGAACGAGAAAAATTGTCATGAAGAAAGCAAATATCTCGGAATCGTCTAACGGCGCTAGCGGAAGCTCCCAATTCTTATGCGTGTAAAAATAACCCTTTTGACGTTTGTCGTACCCGACGGGAGCGTGGAATCTGTCCTTCAATGCAGCAATGTCTCGCTTAACTGTTCTTTCAGTTACCTCGAGTAACGTCGACAAGGTTTTTACGTTCGGCAATTGTCCTGAGGCGATCCGGTTATGCAATTTCACCAAACGACTGAACGACCGCAGATGCAGTCGACCCAACACTGGAACCGAGGGTGATGATTCTCCCATGACGATGATTATAAATCATGCACGGTGACATACAGTGTCCCTTTAGGAAAAATTTCGGGTCGATGATGAGTTCAACTTTTGGCGCGGAAGGAGGCAGCAAAACGGTGAAACGTCTGCTTCCTCCTCGCAGCGCCTTCTGCGTCTATGTAAGACTTCGGAAACGTCAGGAACAAAGATTTATCTGCCGATTGCGGCCGATCTCGCTTTAGGGCCGCCTACCAGTTTCATTTCATCGAGTAGCCAGCCAGCGCCGCCGAATTTCTCAGTGACAAAAAGAACGTAGCGGATATCGACCGATATTGTCCGGCCTTTCGCGGGGTCGTAGTACATATCATTGCCGAGACCTTCGTAGTTGCCGTCAAAGCAAAGTCCGACGAGCTGTCCGCTGCCGTTCATCACAGGGCTCCCGCTGTTGCCGCCTATGATGTCGTTGGTCGAAAGGAAGTTCACGACGACACTGTCGCCTTCACCGAACCGGCCGAAGTCTCGAGATCTCTGTAATGTCTTGAGTTTCTCGGGCATATCAAATGGATTGACGCCGGTGTCTTTCTCCCACATTCCTTTCATGGTCGTGAAAGGCGTGTAATAGACAGCTTCTCGAGGGGAATAACCTTTGACGTTGCCGTAGGTAAACCGAAGCGTCGAATTGGCATCCGGGTAGGGTGTGACGCCCTTCATTTCAGACATGCCTTGCTGATAAAGCAGTCGGAGTCGATCGATATTGGACGCAAATTTCGCGTTTCGTGAGCCCATCGCGGTTTTCTCTCGAGCGAGATCGGCCATAAAACCCAAAATGCGCTCGCGTTCGGGCTTAAAATCCATTGTTCGCGGCCCATAGAGTCCGGCCGTTGCCGTCGCTGACGCATATTCTCCAGTTGCGATCGATTCGGCGAACTCGGCTTCGGCGTCACGTCGAGCCGAACCCTGCAGCGTGCCAAATAACTTCTCAGCCGGCTCAAACTTCTGACCGGCTGGCAATGCAGCGAGTTGTGAAAGCATAAATTTGATCATCTCGCGTTCATAGACCGGCTCGCGGTCCTTGTACGCTTCCTCGATCTCCTTTAGCTTCGCGGCCCGGTCAGCATCGTTCAAGATCTTCCCCTCGATCGCCGTAAGTTTGACGGCATCGTAAACCTGTTTGAAAACCGGCGTCAAAGAGGCGCTCGGGAAGCGGCCCAGGATGACGTCGCGTTTTGCGAATGCATTCGATTCTTTCGAGACGGCATCCAATTCGGTAAGAACATTTCCGTACTTGCCTTTTCGTTCCGGCTTTTCATTTATCCATGCGGCAAAGCGCGTCTCTTCGGCCTGCCGTTTCGCCACGACGTCCGCTTGAACGAACTTTTCGGCGCTTCCTTTGTAAACCTTTCGGTAGTTGTCAAAATTGGCTATCTCAGATTGGAACTGTATCCGTTTTTCCGGGTTCGTCTCGCCGATCAGCCGCAGCGCGGCACTTCGGGCGTCTAGATATGCGGAAAGAAAAGGGAAGTTAGCGTCGCGCGCGTATGCGATCGATTGGCTCTCGCGATATCGCGTCGTGTTGCCAGGGTAGCCAAGGACGAATACAAAATCGTTCTCATCTATGCCGGCGATGTTCATCGCCAGGAATATTTTCGATTTGTACGGTACGTTATTTGGCGAATATTCGGCGGATGTTCCGTCCGGTGCGGTATAAGCTCGCAGGAATGCGAAATCGCCCGTGTGACGCGTCCATTCGAAGTTGTCCGGGTCGCCGCCGAAGACTCCAATACTTCGGGGCGGTGCGTACACAAGCCGTACATCCTTGATCTGCATCGTCTGATAAAGATAGTAGAAATAGCCGCTGTTGAGCGATTGTATGCGTATCGTAGATGCGGCCGGGGCTCTCGCCTGCTCTGCCGCCTGAAGATCATCTGTGTTCTTCTTTAGAGCAGCGGCGAGTGCTTCGCCCGTAAGACTCTCGGTACCTGCCCGCACCTTCGCGCTCACATCCTCGACGCGCTGGGTAACAAAAACACCGTAACCCTTCGCGGGGATCTCGCCAGCGCGGTTGTCCGCTTTGAATCCCGTTTCAACGAGATCGTTTTCCGGGGACGAAGCCTGCACAAGTCCGTCGAAACCGCAGTGATGGTTGGTAAGTATCAACCCCTCGGGCGAGACGAACGAGGCGGTACAGCCGATGCTCAACCGCACGACTGCCTCGCTCAATCCACCGCCGGCAGGATCGTAGATGGCCTCGGGTTTGATCTTCAGGCCCCGCTTTTTCAGATCAAGCCGCGCTATCTGATCCGGGGTATACATCCCCTCGTCCATCGCCGTTACGGGCAAGGTTGATAATAATATCGCTGTCAGAGCAATAAAATGAAAAGTGGTTCTCGCAAGTTTCATATTCAAAATTTCCTTTTTTTTATCTCGTGCGGGGAGCTTGTACAAATATGATATCCGAAAATCTAGCGAACGTCAGATGGTTAGAATCGAAAATGAAATTCCTGGATGCTTCAAATTTCCAGACTAGGGCGTCAGCCCCTTATAGATGAAAGACTAAGGCTTGCTC
>JBAUGL010000126.1:0-20610 GCA_049679665.1 Pyrinomonadaceae bacterium
GGACATTGCTGACTATAATATCAAAAAAAACGCTGGCACAAAGCGGCGCCAGGCCTGTTGCTTTCGCGGCGGGGTGCGTTTTGCGAGCGATTGACAATCGCGGTGAAAAATTTAACTATAAAGTCGATTTTTGTTCTGCAATCCTTAATACGGGGGAATCTTTTTGACCCGGAAATCCGATAATCCGAAAGCGATCCAACAATACCGTGGCAGTCCAGCAAGAAATCGCCGGCCGTTTTGGCTTCCGGCATCAAACTACTATGTTCTGGCAGCGTCGTTCGCGATTGCAATGTTCTTTTTGATTTGGGGCGTGATTCACGATGGTTACCAGGAACCATGGATACCGGCAGGACTGGGGGCGAGTATAGTCTTGGGATTCGGAGTTTTGCTAAGGGAAGTGATCTTGCGCAATGCTCGAAATCGCTTTGTGCTGGAACAGCGTCGGTTGGATAGAAGCCTGCATGCAGTTCAGGGGCATGGTGCTGATCGAGTTTACCCGTCGAAATTGACCCTCGAACAGAATGCGTCATTGGTAAGGCAGATACGCAGCAAATCGGACGCCGCGAAGATATTTGGGAATCTTTCAGAAGGACATCGCGAAGTTGCGGCAATGTGCCGTGAATATCTTACCGTTGCAGCTAGGGAACTGAGTTTCGCCGGGCCCGGGTCGCCGCGCATTCTAGCCCTTCGAAAGGGTATGGCGATGGCTCGAGAGTGCCAACGTTACCATACGCTTCGTTGGGCCGAGATAGAAAGCACCGGATTGACCTTTGCCGCAAAAAACAGCGAACGGTTTGACGATAAAGTCAGTTTTGCCCAAAAAGCACTAAATATCATCGATTCGGCAAAAACAACTTATCCGGATGACCCGAGTTTGTTAGAATCAGAGATCGTGATTCGTGAGTTTATTTCATCCGCGAAAATATCTGATTTGATGGAGCATGCAGAGCGTGCTGCATACCATGGAAATTATGACCGAGCGGAGGGTCTTTATCGCGAAGCGCTGTTCCAATTGGAATGGGAGAAGGGCGTGAATCCCGAATATCGATCTTTGATGGAGCGTATTGAAAACGAGATCAAACGAGTTAGGGATCTATCTCAGTAACTCCGGCCGACAAGAAAGTGGAAAAATGATATCTCAGAAATGCCCAAGGTGCTTAAGTAAGCGCATCCGTCGAGGTTACCGACCCACAAGGTGGTGGTCGAAGATGTTTTTTCGATATAATTTGCTTTGCGATGGGTGTAATTGGCAGTTTAAGGGTTTTGCGGTTCCGGGCACTGTTCATTCAAAGTCCGTTAAACTACGGAAGCGCGTCGCCAGTGAAAAGACTGCAAAACAGATCGTATTCACGATCTTGGCCGCGACAAGCGTTTTGATGAATGTTTGAGGGACTAAGCGAAGAAAGTGAATAGAGCGATACCGCATTTTGTTTTGTTTTTGTTCCTATGTCTGTTTCTGACCGAAGTAAACTCGCAGAGCACGGCACCTGGCAGCGGGGATGAATCCCAACATTCAGATCTGAACGCTGCAGCCCGGATCCATTTTGGCGACGTGATCGACGTCGACGTTGTTGGAAGCCTCGAATTTGACTGGCGCGGCACGATCACACCCGAAGGATTTCTCGATGGATTCGACACCATAGAGGAACAAGTCTTTGCTCTTTGCAAGACAGAGACTGAAGTCGGCGCCGATATCTCCCGTCATATCGGTAAATTTCTTAAAGATCCGGTCGTCATCGTAAAGGTGGTCGATCGATCTAACCGGACGGTTGCAATACTTCAAGGGGCCGTCAAATCACCCCAGCGACTCAGGATCAAACGCCCGGTTTACTTAAATGAGCTTTTGGTCCTAACTGGCGGTTTTATCGACACCGCGAGTGGCGAGATAGCCATTTTCCGACCCGAAAAGGTGAGTTGTTCAGTAGCTCAGGTTCACCCTGCACCCGTGAACGCCGAGGAAAAATTCGTCCAAACCAGTTCGGCCGTCGGTTCTAAAACGATCAATATCAATATCAGTGACCTTCTCGGCGGTTTACCGGCGGCCAATCCCCAAATCTATAGCGGTGACATTATTACGGTGCTTGAAGCCTTGCCGGTTTATGTAATTGGCGGCGTCGTCAACCCGAAACAAGTATCGTCGAGGACACAGTTGACGGTATCGCGCGCCGTCGCTAGTGCCGGCGGCGTATCAAAGGGGGGGATTTCGAGCAACGTTAAAGTCTACCGCCGTGAAAACAGGGTGACGACCGTCATTGACGTAAATTTGGAAAAGATCGAAGCCGGACTCTCGGAGGACGTCCTACTGAAGGCTTACGATATCGTTGAAGTAGAACAAAAAGGCAAGAGTAAGCGGCGATTTCCTCCTCAGGTCACCAACTCAGCATTGCCGAATGCCCGCGATAAGGGATTGCCGATTCGAATTATTGATTGAAACAAACTGTTCGCCGGATTCATTCTTTATAAAATCCTCCTAATAAGGTAGAGTAACAAATATCGCCTGTGCCCAAACGGCTTAGGGTGTTCTTGTGTTTATGTTAAATAGTAAAAAGAAATTCGGCCGTCGCACTATTGCGTTGTTTTGGCTGTTAATTGTGGCGATCGTTATTGGGACATTGATCTATCTCGAACAGATACCGGTCCTGTACGTTCTTGCGACGATATCGCTTGTTGTTCTTCTGCTTGTTGTCGGGATGTCTGACCTTGAAAAGATCGGTCAGGATGGGACCGGTCAATTTGGTTCTGATAACTAGGGTTTTTCCGATGCGTTTTGTTGCTTCGCTCCTATTGTTGTGTATTGCCTGCTTGGCGCCGGCCCAGTCGCTCTCGGCGAGTGCGCTTGCGCTCGGCGGCGACAAACCAGCTCGGGATATGCGGTGGAAGCGAAGCGTTGTCAAGATCGCGATATCGGCCACGATGGTCGAGCAAAATTCGAACATCACATTCGGGACCGACGTTGTTGCCGTGCTCCGTCGCAGTTTGGCTGCCTGGGAA
Source organism: Pyrinomonadaceae bacterium (assembly GCA_049679665.1). Classification (GTDB taxonomy): domain Bacteria; phylum Acidobacteriota; class Blastocatellia; order Pyrinomonadales; family Pyrinomonadaceae; genus OLB17. The sequence goes on from JBAUGL010000126.1 coordinate 2,992, forward strand.
TCGGTGGCGGATGTTCGTTTCGAAGTTTCTGTCTCGCGGTTGACCGATGTCAGCCCTTCTGGTGAAGCCGGCGACGGCATAAGCCTTCTAACCATCGCCCAAACTCCCCCCAATATTGTGCTTTTCGGGAAGGAAGGCAGCGACGCGTCTGCCAGAACTCGAATATTTTATAATGCCCGCGACCAGATAACTGAGGCGGATATCGTCTTGAATCCTTTCCGACTTTTCTCCACGGATGGGAACTTTGGTACCTTCGATCTGGAATCTACGCTGACACATGAGATCGGGCATCTCCTTGGGCTGGATCATTCTCCTATAATGGGATCGACGATGTATATGAGTTATGGCAGGAATGGCGTCTATAATCTTGCCAATTTTCACGCACGGACCCTTTCGTCAGATGATATTGTTGCTGTTCAGCGATTGTATGGCACCCCTGTGGACGCCGAAAGCCATTTCGGGTCCATAACCGGACGCCTTTTATCGGAACCAGGCAGCCGAGAGGCCGAAAACGTCCTTCTGTGGGCGGAAGATTCGGCAACGGGCCGCGTTGTTTCGCGAACCAGATCGGATTCTCACGGGTCGTTCGAATTCCGCGGATTGACGCATGGAAAGTACAACGTTTTTTACCGATTACAGGGTGCTGGCAGCACCGAATCAGTTAGCTATGAGCTCGGCCGAGTGACAGTTGAGGATTCCGAAGCGGTCTTTCCGGCGAAGAAGATCGAGGGCTCAAACAACGACATTGAACTAAAGTATTTAGGTTTTAATGGCCAGTTGGCAGAACTACCGGTAATGGTCAATCCCGGCCGCTCCTACACTTTGTATATTGGCGGAAAAAATCTTGATCCTTCGCGACTTAACATCGGATTCAGTTCTAAGGGTATTTCGTTGGTTCCGGGTTCGACTTCAGTGCGAGATTTCGGCGATAGTATCGATGTCTTGAGTTTTGAAGTGGAAATCGGACCACAGATCGTCCTCGGTGAATATAGTCTGTATGTCGTCACCGCAAATGCCGAACGAAAGTATATCCTCGGTGGAATTACGGTGGAAAACTTTGAAAATATCTGGTCGAGTCGTCTAGTCGAGGATAATGGATCTTGGGTAAAATAATCGGTTGCGTTCTTTTTCCTTTTATGCATAATCAGTAGTGTTCACCTCCCCGGTGAACACTTGGTCACGAGGGGTGAGGACTTGTGGCCCACAGGGCGACGGTGTGGGAGACGTCGCCCTGTATAATTTACGCCAATTGGCCTTTTTCACTTTGCGCCTGATGGCATTCTCTATTCGAACAAATCAAAATCTTGAAGGCGCGTACCGAAGCTGCTTCAATGGTTGCTGAAATAACCTCGAGCGAGAGATTACTCCTTTCGCGTCACTAACTTCTCGACTATGAAAAATAAAGGCATCGGCTGGTTTAAGAAGTGGATCTATAAAGGTGTGCCCGAGATCGAAGGTCCGCACGAAGCGGAGGGCCGCCACGTCCAACATCACTGGTGGAAGGTCATGTGCCTTACCGGTGTTGATTACTTCTCAACTCTCGGTTATCAGCCCGGTATCGCTTTCCTTGCCGCCGGCGCGCTGTCACCATTTGCGACGCTGGTACTCGTCCTGCTTACTTTGTTCGGAGCGCTCCCAATGTATAAGAGGGTGGCAGAAGAGAGCCCTCACGGCGACGGCTCGATATCGATGCTTGAAAAACTGCTCTCACGTTGGAAAAGCAAGATGTTCGTGCTTGTTCTGCTGGGTTTTGTTGCAACTAGCTTTATTATTACGATTACGCTCTCGGCGGCCGATGCCACGGCTCACATTATTGAAAACCCGTTCGTTGAGCATAATTTAACGTTTCTGCACCACGAGATCATAGTTACTCTTGTCTTGATCGGTCTGCTCGGAGCCGTCTTCCTGCGAGGGTTTAACGAAGCTATTGGCTTGGCAGTTGTGATCGTCGCCGTATTTCTCGTGCTGAGCACCATAACGATCGGTCGAGGTCTTTACGAGATAGTCTCAGTCCAACCCGAAGTTTTTGTTAATTGGCAGGCAATGGTTTGGAGACATCCAGATGTAAGCGGAAGCGCGCTATGGCTAGTTGCGGCGTCGATCTGGTTCTTTCCGAAGCTTGCGCTGGGACTTTCTGGCTTTGAGACCGGCGTTGTGGTCATGCCGCTTATCAAAAGCGATCACGTCTTGCCGGATTCTTCGAGGTCGTTGATCCACGCCACAACTTTTGCTGAAACTGAGGTAACAGCCGATCAGGCGCAATATCTCTCAAGCCGGATCGCGAACGGAAAAAAGCTGCTGAGCGGCGCCGCGATAATAATGAGCTTCATGCTTATTGGAAGCAGTATCGTTATTTCAATGCTTATTCCGCCTGAGCAGTTTCAACCCGGGGGTGAAGCCAACGGAAGGGCTATCTCGTATATTTCCCACAAGTTAATGGGGGATGTTTTTGGGACACTCTACGATGTTTCAACAATTCTGATCCTTTGGTTTGCCGGTGCTTCTGCGATGGCAGGTCTTCTGAATATTGTTCCACGGTACTTGCCGAAGTATGGTATGGCCCCTGATTGGGCACGTGCGACGAGGCCGCTGGTACTGGTATTCACCGCAATTTGCTTTCTTGTAACCATCTTGTTCAAGGCGGATGTGACTGCACAGGGCGGAGCCTATGCGACCGGAGTTTTGGCGCTTATGGCGTCGGCTGCTGTGGCCGTGACGATATCTGCCAGAAAGAAACGTGAGAAGAAATGGATCGGGTTTCTATTGATAACGATCATCTTTGCGTACACACTCCTTGTTAATATTATCGAACAGCCTGACGGGATCAAGATCGCATCGTTCTTCATTATCGCGATTATCCTTGCCTCATTCGTTTCGCGCGCACTTAGGACGACGGAGATACGAGTGGCAAGCATCGAGTTTGATAAAAAGGCTCGTGAATTTCTCGATGATCTATCTAACGAGGAGGTTCGCATCGTCACCAATCGACGCGAGGTCGGGAATGTAAGTGAATACCGTTTCAAGGAACATGAAAAGAGGGTCGACAACCATATACCTGCAACGGATCCGATCCTTTTTTATGAAGTCGAACTCGGCGACGCTTCCGAATTTAGCGGACGCCTCCTTATCCGCGGCGTAGATGTTGAAGGCTATAGGATATTGAGGACTGAATCACCCGCCGTTCCGAACGCGATTGCTGCGTTATTACTACATTTAAGGGATAGCACCGGTCGGATCCCGCATGTTTATTTCGGATGGAGTGAAGGGAACCCGATCATTTATCTGGCCCGATATATACTCTTTGGCGAAGGAGATACGGCGCCTGTTACTCGCGAAATACTTCGCCAGGCGGAAGCTGATCCTGAGCTGCGTCCGAACGTCCACGTAGGGGGATGAATTTTGCTTGCTTTTCGTATTCGCTCGGCGTATATTCGTTTCTTTGATAAATATTGCCGAAGCCGTTTGATAGTACTGCGCGGGGGAACCAAAAATTGGGGCGAAGCAATTCTTAATTGCAGAACACTTCCATTGTTCTAGTCCGACAGCTAACCTCGTAGGCTTGATGGAAGGCGCATTTTTAGTGGATAGCCACAGACGTGTTAATTGCGTTTGTGGCTTTTTCTGTTTTTATGACAAAGAAATCGAAACGACGATGGCTGGCAAGATGGTTTTATCAGGGGGTGGAGGCGTCTGACGGAGGTAACGGGTCTCACAGCCGACATGAGCAGCACCCCTGGTGGAAGGTAATGTGCCTAACTGGGCTCGACTACTTCTCTACACTTGGGTATCAGCCCGGTATTGCGTTCCTTGCGGCAGGTGTGTTGTCTCCAATTGCCACGCTGATACTGGTATTGCTCACACTGTTTGGCGCTCTTCCGATTTACGCCATCGTCGCCAAGGAGAGCCCACACGGCGAAGGTTCGATCGCGATGCTCGAAGCATTGCTTTCTCGTTGGAAGGGAAAGCTCTTCGTTCTTGCCCTCCTTGGATTTGTCGCGACTGATTTTGTCATAACAATTACGCTGTCTGCCGCTGATGCCACTGCTCATATCCTGGAAAATCCCTTTGTGCACGGAAATTTGCATTTTCTTGAGCATCCAGTGATTGTCACGCTGGTATTGATATCGCTGCTTGGCCTGGTGTTTCTCAAAGGATTCAAGGAGGCTATTGGCATTGCGGTCATACTAGTTGCGGTGTTTCTCGCTTTGAATGTAGTAGTTATTGGCTACGCTCTCTTCCATGTACTAGCCAATCCCGAACTTCTCGGCAACTGGCAAACTATGCTATTTGCAACAAAAGCGTCATTTAGCGGGTTCCATATTTCGGGCCTGGTCGCAGTCGTTCTCCTATCGGTTATCAGTTTTCCAAAGCTTGCATTGGGTCTGTCGGGATTCGAAACGGGCGTTGCCGTTATGCCGCTCATCAAGAGCCCGAACCGAATCGGCAATACTCGCAAACTTCTGATCTCCGCGGCGCTGATCATGAGCGTCCTGCTGATCGCGAGCAGCGTCGCTACAAGCGTTCTTATACCGCAGACGGAGTTTTGTCCGAAAGTAGACTGCAGCCGTGTCGACTCCGGACATTCTGTGCCTGAATTCTGTGCCTGCACATCGGAAGAAACCGCCGCCGGAGTCAGCAAAGAGCCGGGCAAGGCCAATGGCCGGGCGCTCGCACACATTGCACATACCTACCTCGGCGACGTGTTCGGCACAATTTATGATTTAAGCACCATACTAATTCTATGGTTTGCGGGCGCGTCGGCCATGGCGGGCCTCTTGAATATTGTGCCAAGATATTTACCGCGTTACGGTATGGCGCCTGAATGGGCCCGTGCCACCCGCCCGCTTGTCCTTGTTTTCACCGCCATCTGCTTTGCCGTAACGGTGATCTTCGAGGCAAGCGTTGACGCCCAAGGCGGGGCATACGCCACCGGGGTCCTCGTCCTGATGACGTCGGCTGCGGTCGCGGTGTCATTATCAGCTCGTCGAAGAAAGAGCCGCTGGACTCTCGCGTTTTACGCTATTGCCCTGGTATTTATTTACACGACCGTAACCAACATCGTTGAACGGCCGGACGGAATAAAGATCGCCGGCTTTTTCATCCTTTCGATCGTTGTTGCATCGTTTGTATCGAGAGTGTTGCGATCAACGGAAGTTCGGATAGACCGTATCGAATTCGACGAAACCGCACTTAGTTTTGTCGAAGTCCTTGATGACGACGGTGAACTTCGAATTGTCGCAAATAGACGCGAAACTGGCGACGCGGTCGAGTATCGCTTTAAGGAACACGAAAAGCGTACCGACAATCACATCCCTTCGTCCGATCCGGTGGTCTTTTTTGAAGTTGAAACCGGTGACGCTTCGGAGTTCAAGGGCCGACTGTTGCTTCGTGGTTTCGATATTGACGGATACAAGGTAATAAGAACTCAGGCTCCGGCCGTACCGAACGCGATTGCGGCGTTGCTGCTTCATCTTCGCGACAAAACCGGTAAGATCCCGCATGTATATTTCGGTTGGAGTGAAGGGAACCCGATAATGTACTTGATCCGATATGTACTATTTGGCGAAGGGGATACGGCGCCAGTCACCCGTGAAATACTTCGGCAGGCCGAATCTGATCCGGAATTGCGGCCGAATGTGCACGTGGGCGGTTAAAGGAATTCGCTGATCCTGATCATATATTGCCGTTTAGCATAGTGGGATTCATCGCCAGAAAACACGAACGGCAATAGACGGGCCGGCCCTGCGATGGGTAAAACGGAACTGTCGTTGATGCAGAACACTTCGCACAATTCACAACAACCTCGATCCGCTGTCGAACGCCGGAGGCTTGAGCCGCGGCGATTGAGGCTAAGCGTTGATTCTTTGCTTGTTTACAATCCTTACAACGTTTTGGCGGGTTCTGAAGTTGTTTGTCCCGGAAAAATAACTGTTCCCCGGCGGTCCATACGAAATGATCTCCGCAATCAATACATAAAATATCCGTATCCTCAAATTCAGGATCAGATCCGGCCGTGGCGATTGATATTTCGCCCTCACGTACTGTGCTATCGGTCATGCGGTCCCTCCCAGTGAGCCTTGATATCGTACGCGTTATTTCATAACCCGTGCACGTAATAAACAGGCGCCCGATTCCTAGCCACACGGCCTCGGCGATTCGGTTAAACCGTTGATCCTGTAGTAAATTCTACTGGAGCAATCCATTTTCTAAACTAATCGATTCGATTCGATAAGGTGATAATTCAAGTTAAATCCGATACCTTATCGGTGTCAAGTAAAAACATACATTTATACAAGCGAAAACTGCCGTTTATGCAAATACCTCCATCCTTATGAATATTTTAGTCGTCGGATCCGGCGGACGCGAACACGCACTTTGTCGTAAATTCGTTGAAAGCCCGCAAGTGTCCACCCTCTATTGCGCTCCTGGTAACGCCGGAATAGCATTGCTGGCCGAGTGTGTAGATATTTCGCCCGAGAATATTTTTGAGCTAGCCCGTTTTGCAGCTGAGAGGAACGTCGATCTAACATTTATCGGCGGTGAGTCGGCGCTTGCCTTAGGCGTTGTCGATGAATTCGAACGACGGGGGCTGAGAATTATCGGACCGCGCATGGCCGCCGCGCGCCTCGAATCAAGTAAAGCCTTCGCGAAAGATTTTATGGCGCGTCACCGAATCCCGACTGCCAAATATCGCACCGCGGGATCTGTTTCGGAAGCAGTCGGTATCTTAAATTCTGGCGAATTTGGTGGCGAGTCAATGCCGGTGGTAGTTAAGGCGGACGGGCTCGCGGCCGGCAAGGGGGTCGTGGTGGCCGCCGATCGGTCTGCTGCCATTGCGGCGATCGACGAACTCGAATCGCTTGCAGGCAGAGATGCCACTCGGACAATCGTGCTGGAAGAATGCCTGTTCGGTAGTGAAGTGTCCCTGATAATGTTTGTCGACGGCGAAAATTATGCGCTAATGCCCCCGACGCGCGATCATAAACGCATTGGCGACGGCGACACCGGTCCGAATACCGGCGGGATGGGTGCAATTACAGATGACACCCTGCTCTCGAAATCTCAGACTGCCGATATTATTGAACGAATAATCGTTCCGACCTTGAACGGCTGCAGGGAAGAAGGGTTTCCGTTTCAAGGGATACTCTTCCTGGGTCTGATGATGACCGATTCTGGGGCGAGTGTTCTAGAGTATAATGTGCGCTTCGGTGATCCGGAAACGCAGGTAATACTTGCCAGGTTGAACACAGATATTGTAGAAATTTGCGAGGCGATCGAATCAGGGGCGCTGAACAAGATAACTATTGATTGGTTGCCGGGAAATTCTGCCTGCGTCGTACTTGCGGCGAAGGGTTACCCCCAACGGCCCGAAACTGGCGCTGTCATTTCAGGGTTGACGAAGGCTGAAAAGTTCCCCGGCGTGGTCGTGATACACGCGGGAACGGCCGTCGATCAAAATGGAGAAATTGTTACCGCAGGCGGCCGCGTACTCGGGGTGACAGCTGTTGGCAGTGATCTAGATGAAGCGCTTGGCAGCGCCTATTCGGCTGTAAAGGAAATAAGCTGGGAGGGAATTCAGTACAGAAAAGATATAGGGAGATCTGTTTGAATTGGTTATCAAGGTACCTTGACCGCTGCTGCCTTGCGCAAAAACTCCGCCGACTCGTCGCCTAACCCGTATAGCGAGCATATCTGGGCAAGCTTTAAATATCGCTCGTGGGGATCGACGCCGCTCAGCAGGGAAATTTTCGCCATGCATTCAGGACAGGCATCGACCGGCCGCGAATCGGTCTCAGACAGATTGTTTGTCCCGCTCATTACACATTCATATTTCGTGCAGTGCCGCATCGAGAACATATGGCCTGTCTCATGCGCTGCGATCTTTAGGGTTCGTAGCAGGAACTTTATGTCATCTGCATTATCGTCTAATCGTGAAAGCGACCAAACGCCCACACGTTTTCCGAGGCTCGCCTGCCCGAATACATAATTCATCGACTTTCCTGGATAAAGATCCTCGTTGGTGAAGGCTATCAGCGCAGCGGCGTCGACCGGGAGAATGGTGGGAAGAATATCCGTTAGGATGTATCCAGTTTGTATCTGCCGTTTACGTTTGGACCCGTCGATACGGAAATCCTTCCGATTCAATGTCGCCGGGAGTTTTCTTGTTGGGAACTGCTTGACCGGAAGTCCGTAGAAGGCTTCTAAATACTCCGAGGCAATAGCGATCACGCGCTTTTGCCCCTCATCAAACTCGCCTAGCGGCAATACGAAAATCGTGCCGCGTTCAAGGGTCGGTAGCGTCGGATCAGATTCGACGTATTCTTTGAATGTTTGCCCCGATTCCGGATAGATCGCCAGCCAGTCGTTAGCGGCCGGTTTCGCCATCCGCTTAAAAAATGGCTCGATCGATCTTATTGCGTCCTCAAGTCTGCCGGTTGCGTCTTTACGCCCGTCCGCCTTCGAATTGGAATCTAACTCAATACGTTCGGAGCATGCGGACGCGTGGACGGCCAAAATTATGACAAGAGCAGCTTTGAGCCTCATTTCTTGGGCGGTTCAAAAGGTCCTGAACTCTTTTTCATAAGAAAAACATCAGAATCTAATATGATCGAAGTGCTTTGACATACAATTCGAAATTTTGTCTCATTTCATCGATCGAATCGCCGCCGAATTTCTCCCGCATCGAATTCGCCAGTGTGATCGCGAGCATCGCCTCGCCGATAACGCCTGCCGCCGGAACTGCAGTAATGTCTGATCTCTCAAAGGCCGCGAGGTCCTCTGTTTTCGTGTCGATGTCGACTGATCGAAGGGGTTTCCTGAGCGTGGATATAGGCTTGAGATATCCCCGAATGCGAAGTTCCTCGCCGTTCGTGATCCCGCCCTCAAGTCCTCCGGCACGGTTTGTCAGGCGGTTGTACCCCTCGTCGTCGTAGAAGATCTCATCGTGAACCTGTGATCCCGGCAGACCCGCGTTCCCGACGCCCGTTCCGATCTCGACTGCTTTCACCGCCTGGATCGACATTATCGATTGAGCGATGCGGCCATCGAGTTTTTCGTACCAGGAAGTGTGCGAGCCGAGCCCGACAGGGACATTTTTGGCAACCACTTCAAATATCCCACCGAGCGTATCGCCATCTACTTTTGCCTGGTCAATATGCTTGATCATCTCGGCTTCCGTATCGGCGTTCGCGCATTGGAGTTTCGAATCTTCGCGGATTGCGCCGATCTCGTCCCATGTCTTTTGAAGCGGTTTATCCGGAATAGCCCCAAGCTTTATAACATGGCTCCTTATCTCGATTCCGAAGACGGCGAGCATCTGGCGTGCAATTGCACCACACGCAACACGCGCGGCAGTTTCCCGGGCAGAAGCTCTTTCCAGAATATTCCTGAGGTCACGCGCCCCAAATTTCTGGCCGCCCGCGAGATCCGCATGCCCTGGTCGCGGACGCTTTACAAGTCGCGGATTTTTTGGTTCCGTCTCAAGTGCTTCCGCGCACATAATGTCCCCCCAGTGGACGAAATCGCGATTCTCTATAAGTAGTGAGATCGGTGAACCCAACGCCTTGCCATGTCGCACCCCTGATAATATCTCGACCGTATCGGATTCGATCTTCATTCGTCCGCCTCGGCCGTATCCTTGTTGCCGTCGCCAGAGTTCATGGTTGATTGCACCGATGTCTATTGGGAGCCCCGCCGCCACACCTTCTATTATCGCCGCGAGTGCCTTTCCGTGAGATTCGCCGGCAGTTGTAAACTTAAATTGCATATATGAATGTATATTTTATCAATTCGCAGCCTGCCGCCTCTTTCTGACGACGATCAGCCCGATACTTGCCAGTATCAGAAGCCCGCCAAACAACGTCTGCGAAGGAAGCCTTTCACCCAGGACTATGCCTCCTATAATGACCGCTATTAATGGCGTCACGAGCGAGATCATCATCGCTTTTGTTGATTCAATTTTACTTAAAAGCCAGTAATAAAGCCAAAATGCCGCGACCGTTCCGACAACCGCGAGAAACACCACACATCCCACGGCGCGCCATGTCCAATCGAAATAAAGAGGATTTCCTTCCCAGATCAGGCTATACGCAGCAATAAATGGCAGGGCGCAGATCATTTGGCCAAATACCAGGCTGGCCGGATGGAGCGAACCGCCCTTTGCCTTGATCAGGACTGATCCAAGCGCTGCGGCAAAAGCCCCTATAACTATTGCGACGCATCCGAGAAATGCCATTGAATCTTCGATGCGAAGCTGTTCAAAGAAAATGACGGCTACACCTAGAATACCTATAAAAACGGCGATGATCTTAAGTTTCGTGATTCGTTCACTTGGGAGAAATATCCACGCGAGCAGCAGGCCGAATACCATTATCATTGCCTGCAGAACCGCCGCCAGCCCCGATGAAATATACTGTTCGCTCCAGAACACTGTGCTGTAGTTGACAGCAAACTGTAGGAAGCCGGTAAACGCGATAAGTTTCCATTCCTTGGAGGTCTTCGGAAGCGGTATCTTGAAAATGCTTATGACAGCGCCGACAATCGCGATGGCAACTATAAATCTAGCTGCAGCAAAGCCAATGGGCGGAAGGTCTACGAGCCCGATCTTGATAAAGATCCACGTGCTGCCCCAGATCAGGCAAAGGATGATCCATACGAGAACGTCCATTACTAGCTGCGTTCGAAGAAACTGAGTCGTGTTTCGCCTTGTTTTAACAGACGCCATCTCCGGATATCTCCGATCGCGTCCGGGATCCTGTTCTTCGAATGATGTTCAACGATCAGCATTCCACCTTCGCGCAAAAGCCGATTTTCGGATATGGCAAAATCCAGTAAAACGCTTGACTGGTCCGTCTCGTACGGGGGGTCGAAGTATACAATGTCCCAACCCTTCGGGTGTTCGCGTCCTGTAAAAGATTCCGCCGGTAGACAAACGACCTCTGTCTGCTCTTCAGGCACCGATAACAGGTCCAGGTTCTCTTCGATCAATCCGCATGCCCGTCGTGACTTGTCCACAAATGTCACGTAGAATGCGCCGCGCGAAATGGCCTCGATGCCTACGGCACCCGTTCCGGCACAAAGATCAAGGAACCTGGTTTCGTTATCGATAAATGGATTCAGAATGTTGAATATTGTCTCCCTAAGGCGGTCGGAGGTTGGCCGCGTCTTATTGTCCGCGGGGCTTTTGATAAGTCTTCCGCGATACAGGCCGGAAATGATTCGCATTTGAAATAGCTTATCGGCTCATTTGCGTTCGAAAAAGCTGATCGCGCTCTCTGCGTTTAAAACAACCCGAAATCGTTTCATTACACCAATTTTCTCTGGAAGAAACAGCTCCGACGGATGTTCAACAAGCAGTACGCCCCCTTTATTCATTGCACACCCTCGACCGAAATACCCCAGGATCTCGTCATATTCCGCACCAAATGGTGGTCCCAGATAGACCATGTCCCAAACCCGGTGCTTCTTCCCAACATTCTTCAAAAACGGGATAGCCTCAGCCTCTATGACTTCGCCGTGCCCGGTCTTGACGCCGAGAACTTCCATATTCCGCCCGATCAGGCTTACCGCGCGCGTTGAGCGGTCAACAAAGGTTCCAAGCATCGCTCCGCGCGAAAGCGCTTCAAATCCGACGATCCCGGAACCCGAACACAGATCGAGGAATCTCACTGCACGCACCCGCCGGGAAAGCACTTTGAACATTATCTCGCGGAGCCTACGAGGGGTGATCTTCATTTTCGGCGATGGCGAGGTTTCGATCGACTGGCCCAGATAACGCCCATTTGTGATCTGTTTATCCGAGGTGATCTTTATCCTCTTCTGATCCTTGTTCGTCCACTTTTGCAACGCCGGCCGATCGGCATTCTTGCGCGGTGGAAACTTGGAATAATCACGCTGTGGGCGTTCGCCAGGCCTACCTGCCTTTGCCGATCTCTGATCGGAGTTTGCTCGATTTCCGTCAACCGGCGCTCGTTTTGGGCCTCCCCCGTATCTGCCGGACGAAGGCCGACTCGGCCGATCGTCATTTTGCCGTCTGCGTGCATAACCCTGCGAAGGTTGGCTCCGTCGATTTTCCATTATCGATTCCTTAAAAATATACCTCGGGTATAAGCGTCATTTAGAACCTAGTTGGCAAAGGGAGTCTCGTTTTAGGAGTGGTTGAGCGAGTTACTTCTTTTTGAGGTCCGTCAATTCTATGACACCGCTTGTTCCCTTTGAACTTTATCGGACGAGCAATTCTTACTTCTAAAAAAGAAATATAAACAAAAATTCTCAAAAAATCTACTTATAACAATAAAGTTATAGCTCTATCCGGTTCCGGCGAGCCGAAATCTCGGATCGGTGGTGGCGATCTTTACAAGTCTTGCTGTCTCATCGGAGTCCCATTTCTTGTTGACGTACCCTGACGCTTCACGTCGCGCGTCAGACAATATGTCGAGATCGCGGAAAATATTGCCGATCTTGAAAGTCTGCGTCCCGGCTTGCCTGGTTCCGAGTAGCTCGCCCTGCCCCCGTAGTTCAAGGTCCTTTTCGGCGATACGAAACCCATCTCCAGTCTCTTCCATTATACCAAGCCGCTCTTTCGCGACCGCGGTTTTCTTATCGCCGGTAAGCAGTACACAAAAGCTTTGTTCCGCACCTCGCCCAACCCGTCCCCGAAGCTGGTGAAGCTGCGATAGCCCAAACCGTTCAGCGTGTTCGATTACCATTAACGAAGCGTTTGAAACATCCACGCCGACCTCGATGACAGTCGTTGAAACCAATATATTGAGCTGTCCTGAGACAAACTCGGTCATGATCTGTTCCTTATCGACCGGCTTCATTTTACCGTGTAGCAGCCCGACCCTGTATTCCCGAAATACCTTGTCGCGAAGCTCCTCGAACATCTTTGTGGCGGCCTTCAGGTCAACGTTATATGATGATTCTTCGATCAACGGATAAACGACGTATATCTGCCGCCCTCGCGCGATCTCGCGTTTCATACCCTTATAAACCCCTGCTCTCTGATCCTCTCCTACCACGACGGTTTTTATTGGCGTCCGCCCCGGCGGAAGTTCGTCGATCACCGAGACATCCAGATCACCATAGACTGTCATCGCCAGCGACCGCGGGATCGGCGTCGCCGTCATTACAAGTATGTCCGGATTGTAGCCGCGTTCGCGCAGTTCCGCCCGCTGGAGCACGCCAAACCGATGCTGTTCATCGATCACCGCAAGCCCGAGATTATCAAATTCCACGGCCTCCTGTATTACGGCATGGGTTCCGATCAAAGCGTTGATCTCACCCGCGGCGAGCTCTTCCCGCACTTTGCGTTTCTCCGCGACCCGCATACTGCCGGTAAGCATTTCGGATCTGTATCCGGCATTCCCAAAGAATACGCGTGCGTTGCGGGCGTGCTGCTCCGCCAAAATCTCGGTCGGGGCCATTAGCACGGCTTGATACCCATTTTCGATCGCGGTAAACATCGCCGAAAACGCTACGATCGTTTTCCCGCTTCCGACATCGCCCTGAATAAGCCGGTTCATCGGCGCTTCCGATTGCATGTCGTTAATGATCTCGCCGATAACCTTAGTTTGCGCGTTGGTCAGGTCAAACGGTACAAGGCCTTTTAGACGAGCCCGCGTCCGATCCGTGACTTCGATGATCGTTCCCTTCGGCTCCTTTTGCCGCTCGCTGCGCTTCAACTGCAGCGCGAACGAGATCCAGAAAAATTCCTCAAAAATAAGCCGCTTATGCGCGTTGGTTCGAAACATTTCATACTCCGACAGCGCAGCATCAACCGGAGGAAAATGTATCTGCTCTATCGCCTTTGGACGGGAAATAAGGCGCTGTCTGTCCAGCAGGCCCTGAGGAAGCGTTTCCGGCATTTGTGCGTGGTCGAGCTTTGCCAGTATGTCGAAAACTATCTCTCTCAGCCGTTTCGTTTGGAACTGTCCAAGTTTACGGTAGATGGGAACTTTGCGGCCCGTGTGGATGGTCGCGAATTCAGGGTCACCGGCATCTTCCAGCAGATCATCTTCGGATTCTACTTCAGCCGGTTTTGCGAAGAGATCCGGATCGGCGGGCGGAAGTATTTCGAGTTCGTCCGGTTTTGATATCTTCAGCGCAAAAGTATTTCGTCTCGCGTCCCACTCCCATTTCCCGTAGGCCGAAAAAGCGGTGCCGCGCGAAAATCTTTCGGTGTAGTAGCTGATTATATGCGCGGACTGTTTACCAGAAACGAACCACCAAACCACTACCGGCTTACGATCGCGGTCGGCATCGCTTGCAGATATTTCGAAGACGTGAAGTTTCTGCTGTCTCGGTGAACGGTTTTTACCGACCTGGTACCCGCCAGAAACCCGCGTGAAAAGCCGGACCGGCGCCTCGATACCGTCATATAAAGCGTCCGTTCCCGTAAAATTCGACCGGTCCTCGTACCTCATCGGGAAATAGCTCAATAGGTCCTCGACGGTCGCCGTCTGAACGTCCGTCTTAAACGCATAACTTGCCGTCGCCAATGCTAGCTTTTGCGACATCGCAGCGGTCAGCTTCGCGATTCCGTGCGAATGAAGTTCAGCGATCGGGGTTGCGTGCGAGAGGGTCATCCGTTGGATTCTAAAGCGAAAGGCGAAAAAAGTGAAAACTCCGTGATCGGTAACTGAGTTGACAACCGCTCACCTGACCGACTTGTCGCGAAAGATCACATCCTTTCCGGAACCTCGATGCCCATCGTTTCGAGCGCGGCAGTCAGTGCGGACCGAGCGCGGTCGGCCGTGGCGACAAGAACAGCCCTTTTTATTTCGTCCGTTTCGGCGATGATCTTATGGTTGTGATAGAAAAGGTTGAAGGCTTTTGCCAAATTGAAAGTGTACTTCGCGAGTATTGCCGGTTCCGTCTGCACGGCAGCATTGTGGAGCGTATCCGCCAGCCGGGAAGCCATGATCAGAAGGGACCAGATCTCGTCTCCCGACTCATTGGAGAATATCCTCGATACCGACCCTGCGTCCGCTAGCCGTGAGCGAAAATTTTCCAGCGATTCTCCTCTATCTTCAAGCTTCTTGAAGATAGAGTTTGCTCGCACGGCTGAATATTGACAAAAGCAGCCTGTCTCGCCTTCGAAAGACAACGCTTCTTTGAAATCGAAAACGATAACGGTATTCCGCGTGAACTTCAGTAGAAAATATCGGAGCGCCCCGATTGCGATCTGTTTCGCAATGATCTGTTTATCTGCAATGTCGGCATCCGGATGTCTCGACTCGACTTCCGATAGGGCATTCGCTTCGAGCCGTCCGATCAGGTCATCTGCTTTTACACCGAGCCCTTTCCGGCCGCTCATCTCAATAAACACCTTCTTCCGGTCCTCGTCCGATAGCTTGAAGCCGAGTTCCTCGGCCGCCGCGGGCGACAGAGCGACCATTTCATACGAAAGGTGAATGCTTGCCCGTTCGCCCTTTTCCGGTGAGATGGCGGCGACACCTTTCTTCACCACTTCCTGCGGGTATGATTGCCGCGAGTCGATCACATTATAGACTGTCTCTCCGTGGCCGAATTCATGCGTATGTTCCACATTCTCGCCGCTCTCAGCCGTCGTGATCCAAACTTGCCGCCCATCCGAGTATTTGTGAAACGGTTTGTAATAGAAGTCCATTCCCAGAATGCCCAGTTTCCACATCTGATATGCAATGTCTTTTCCGGTATATGTGACTGTTCCGTTCGATCGGACTAGTATCTTGTCCGATTCGTGATCATCCGTGCCCGTATGGGCCTCAAACGGCATCACCCAGCATCCGTTGTTCTTTCCTTCGGTTTCAAAATGTATAACCCCTAACTTCTTCATTTGCTCAAACGCCTTATCCCAGAAATGAAGGTGAAGTATCTCTGATTCGCGCGGAAGTAGGTCGTACCGGACGGAAAGCCGCTCCATGGTCGCGAGAATACATTGAACATTTCGCATCGCCACAAAATCGGCCAGCGCCGCCGTCGGATTGCCGCCTTCCTCAATTTGATGAAGCACTTCCGCTCGCTTTGCCTTAAGTTCTTCGTCGGAATCATAAGCTTGGCCCACTTTTGCATATAGTTCCCAACAATAGTAGTCAAAGGTCTTCCCATCCGCGAGCAGACTTTCATCGAGCTCTTTGATGGCAGCTAAGTCTTTCTGTTCTATATAAATAAACCCGACAACCACATCCGCTACTTGAACTCCGGTGTTGTCAATATAGTTTTGAATCTCTACAGTTTTTCCTGTGGCCCTGAGAATTCGCTGGAATGTATCACCAAGTACCGAATTTCGTACGTGCCCGATATGGGCGGCCTTGTTCGGATTCACCGAAGTATGCTCAACACAAACCTTCATTGCACTTGTTAACTCTCGCGCAGGCACGGGATCGGCATTAGCGTTCTCTTGCAGAAACTTCGCTCGGTCAAAGAAAATATTAAGGTACCCGGCTCCTGCAACATCCACCTTGCCGACGCCTTCGACCGACGTGAGTTCCGACTTCAAGACTTCTGCGATCTCGCGAGGGTTCTTCTTCTCGCCGGTCGCCTGCTTGATCCTCTTCGCAAGCTCAAATGCAACCGGAAATGCAGCGTCTCCAAGCTCGGTCTTCGGCGGAATCTCGATTATCGTCGCTTCTACCTCAACATCGAATCTATTCTTGGCCGTGTCGCGCACCTTTGTCTTCAGTAGTTCCTGAATTTCTGTGATCGTCATATTTGTTGGGAATAAAAGAGAAATTATAAAGCCCTCGTGTCCCGAATAGCAAAACGGAGCCCCGAATCGGCCGGTCCATTGCCCGTGCGATTGCCGCATTTTCTTTTTATCCGAAAAACGCTACACTTCTATTCTCATGAAAACACTGTATTTCGACTGCTTTGCCGGCGCTAGCGGGAATATGATTCTCGCCGCACTCGCCGCGCTCGGCATCGATAAAACAGACTTTGTCGAACAGATTAAACAGTTGGATATTCCGGAGTTCGAGATAAAGTTTACCGAGGTCGATCGGTCCGGCATCGCCGCCCTTCTCGCCGAAGTAAAAGTGCCGAACGAAAATAAGCATCGTCATTTAAGGGATATTCAGGCGATTATCGAGCGTTCCAGGCTTTCAAGATCCGTCAAAGATCGAGCGATCGCCGTTTTCGAACGGCTCGCCGACGCCGAAGCAAAAATACACGGGACCGATGTCCAAAGTGTTCATTTCCACGAGGTTGGAGCAATGGATGCCATCGTGGATATCGTCGGATCCTGTATCGGGTTTGAGATTCTTGGGATCGAACGCTTTATCTGTTCAAAGATCCACATCGGGAGCGGCTTCGTCCAAATGGCTCACGGCAAATATCCTGTCCCGCCCCCGGCTGTAACGGAACTATTGAAAGGAATACCGGTTTATTCTACAGATATCGAGGGGGAGTTGATAACACCAACTGGAGCGGCCATAATATCAACTGTATGTGATAGTTACGGTGCATTGCCTGAGATGATAGTTGAGATTTCGTCGTATGGCGCCGGCACACGGGCTTACGACGAATTCCCGAATGCCTTACGACTTTTCGTCGGCCAGAGTACAGAAACAGCCGAGGTGTCGACAGTGCAGCGCTCAACCTTGACGCTGATCGAAACAAACATCGACGACTTGTCACCTC